>JAJAZJ010000334.1 GCA_026785795.1 Pseudoxanthomonas sp. | reverse complement strand
GCTGCCAGGCCTGTTTCATCACCTGCTCGCTGGCAGGCTTGCCGAGGGCCCAGGCCACCCGATCGGCATGGCAAACACCGTCTCCCTTGACGGTCGGTCCGGCGCTAACCGGCTGCAGGCCGGTCGACGAAGCGCAGGCCGCCAGCAGCGGCAGCAGCAGGATCAAGCAAAGGGCATGGGCGTGTTTCATGATCGACTCTGCGGCGGGCATGGACAGGCCGGCAGTGTAAGCCTTCAGGCCACGCCGGGCCGGCGCCGCAGGATGAATTCGTGGTCGCGGGTCTGGCCCACCGGGAATTCGTATTCGCCCACTTTTTCGAAACCATGGCGCGCGTAGAAGCGCTGCGCGCCCAGGTTTTCGGACCACACTCCCACCCACAGGGTGCGTGGGCCATCGCGCTGCAGCCAGTCCAGCGCAGCCTGCAGCAGCTGGCTTCCCACGCCTGCGTTGTGGGTACGGGCCAGCAGGTACAGGCGTTTGAGCTCGCCATCGCCAGCGCGCGCGGCCGCATGCGGCAAACCGCACGGACCGGCATAGGCATGGCCGATGGCCGCGCCGTGGGCGTCCTCTACCAGCCACATGGCGCTGGCCGGATCGGCCAGGCTGTCGCGCTGGGCCGCCGTTGAATAGCTGTGGTCGAGGAAGTACTGCAGGTCTTGCGCTGGGTAGAGATGGCCGAAGGTTTCGACGAACGTCTCCGACGCGATGCGCGACATCAGCGCCGCATCGTCGACCGTGGCGCGACGAATCGAGAAACCGATCGTGCTCACGCGTGACTCATTCGGTTACCTTGGGTGCCTTCGGGCGCACCGACACGTGTACCTCGGCCAACTGCGCGTCCGGGATCGGTGACGGCGCGCCGGTCATCAGGCACTGCGCCGTGGTGGTCTTGGGGAAAGCGATCACGTCGCGGATCGATTCCGTGCCCGCCATCAGCGCCGCGATCCGATCAATGCCGAAGGCGATGCCGCCGTGCGGCGGCGCGCCGTACCTGAGTGCGTCCAGCAGGAAACCGAACTTGGCTTCCGCCTCCTGCGCACCGATGCCCAGCAGCTCGAACACCGCGCTCTGCATGTCGGAACGATGGATGCGGATGGAGCCGCCGCCGATCTCGTTGCCGTTCAGCACCATGTCGTAGCCGCGCGACACCGCGGTCTTCGCGTTGGCGCGCAGGTCGGCGACAGCATCGATCAGGGTGGGGTCCACGGCCGGTGCGGTGAAGGGATGGTGCAGGGCCACGTAGCGCTGCGCTTCCTCGTCCCACTCGAACATGGGGAAATCGGTGACCCACAGCGGCGCCCAGCGGTCTTCCACCAGTCCCAGGTCCTTGCCGGCCTTGAGCCGCAGTGCGCCCATGAAGTCGCTGACCGTGCCGGTTTGTCCGGCGCCGAAGAACACCAGGTCGCCGTTGTGCAGGCCGGTTGCCGCGATCAGCGCGGCGAAGGCGGATTCGCTGAAGAACTTGGCGATGGGCGAGGTGACTTCGCCGTTCTCACCCAACTTGATGTAGGCCAGGCCCTTGGCGCCGTACCTGGCCGCGTGCGCGCCCATGTCGTCGATCTGCTTGCGCGACAGCACCGCGCCGCCGGGGATACGCAGCGCGGCGATGCGGCCTTCCGGGTTAGACGCCCAGTCGGTGAATACCTTGAACTCGCTGTCCTTGACCAGCGCAGCCACGTCCACCAGCTCCAGCGGATTGCGCAGGTCGGGCTTGTCCGAACCATAGCGACGCATCGCTTCGGCATAGGTGATGCGCGGGAATTCGACGGCCAGCTCCACCTGCATCACTTCGCGGAACACGCTGCGGATCATCTCTTCGGTGGTGTCCTGGACATCGCGTTCGCCCACGAAGGCAAACTCCATGTCCAGCTGGGTGAACTCGAGCTGGCGATCGGCGCGCAACGCTTCGTCGCGAAAGCAGCGCGCGATCTGGTAGTAGCGGTCGAAGCCGGCCACCATCAGGATCTGCTTGAACAGCTGTGGCGACTGCGGCAATGCGTAGAACTCGCCCGGATGCAGGCGCGCCGGCACCAGGAAATCGCGGGCGCCTTCGGGCGTGGCCTTTGTCAGGATGGGGGTTTCGATGTCCTGGAAATCACGCGCGTCCAGCCACTGGCGCAATGCGGCCACCAGTTTGGTGCGGGTGCGCAGCATGCGCTGCATCGCGGGCCGGCGCAGGTCCAGGTAGCGGTACTTCAGTCGCGTCTCTTCGCCGGCGTTCTCATGCGCGTGGAACGGCAGCGGTTCGGCCTTGTTGAGGAGGGTGATCTTCGTGGCGACCACTTCCACCTGCCCGCTCTTCAGCTTGTCGTTGACGCTGTGGCGCGCGCGCACCACCCCTTCGACCTTCAGCACGTCCTCGTAGCCCAGGCTGGCGGCCACCTTGAAGACCTCCGCCTGCTCAGGTTCCACCAGCACCTGCACGATGCCGTGGTGGTCGCGCAGGTCGATGAAGCACACCCCACCCAGGTTGCGGGCGACGTCGGTCCAGCCGCACAGGGTGACGGACTGGCCGGTCAGAGCCTCGTCGATGAGGCCGCAGAAATGGGTACGCATGGGGACTCCGGGAACGGCTCCGACCACGCCGGGCCGGAAAATCACTATTTTGGGGCCATGACGCCGGCCCGGCAAATCGCAGCCGTCACCGGGCCCCGATCATCCCGGTGTATATTTCCCCGCGACGACCAGCCCAGCCCGGAGTTCCCCATGTTGCGTTTGCTCTCAGCTCTGTTCATCGCTTCCGCCCTGCTGCTGATCGCACCATCCCAGGTCCACGCCCAGCCGCAGGCGCGCGCCTACGCCCCGGATAATCTGCGAGAGCTTTCCTACAACGACCAGGTCAGGGTGATCAGGCAGGAGTATTCCGAGCAGTCCAACGGACGCCGTATCCCGGACGACCAGCTCAGTTTCTATATCGACCAGATCAACCGCTCCGACTGGGGCTTCAGCCGCATCAAGCAGGACATCGCGACCTCGCTGCGCGGTAACCAGGGTGGCTGGAACCCGGGGCCCGGCCCCGGTCCCGGTCAGGGCAGCTCCCTGGTCTGCGAAAGCCGCGACAACCGCTACAACGAATGCCGCACCGGCTTCCGCGGCCGCGCCGTCCTTACCCAGAACATCTCCAACACGCGCTGCGTGGAGGGCCAGAACTGGGGCAGCGGCAACGGCACCGTATGGGTGGATCGCGGCTGCAGCGGTCGCTTCGCCGATGGCCGCGGCAGCGGCAACGGCAGCGGCTCCAACCGTACGGCGCGCTGCGAGAGCCCCGACGGGCGCACCGTCACCTGCAACACCGGCTTCCGCGGCCGCGCCGTGCTCCCCCGGCAACTGTCCAGCACGCGCTGCATCGAGAACCAGAACTGGGGTCAGCGCCGCGGCTCGATCTGGGTCAGCAGCGGCTGCCGCGCCGAATTCAGCGAGCGCAGCGGTAACTGGAACCAGGGCAACGGCGGCTGGAACCAGGGCGGGGGCAGCGGCAACTGGAACCAGGGCAACAGCAACTACAGCGTGACCTGCGCCAGCGCCGACGGCCGCCGCAGCACCTGCGCCTGGGACAGCCGCCAGGGCCGTCCGGTGCTGGAACAGCAGCTGTCCAGCCAGTCCTGCCGCGAAGGCCAGAACTGGGGCTTCATGGGCAACCAGATCTGGGTGGACCGCGGCTGTCGCGCGCGCTTCGGGGTCGGGCGCTGAGTTCCGCGCCTGACACGTCAACAAAGCAAAGGCCCGCTGGCAAACCAGCGGGCCTTTTCAATGGCGGCGCTTGCGGCAAGCGCTATGGGTCAACCCAACCCCACGGCGCCGGCGGCAGGTCCACCGGCTGGGTCAGGTCGAACTCGACCTGGAACAGGCGCCCGCCGGGACGGCTGAGTTCGTACACGAAGCGCTGGTCCGGCTTGATCTGCATCGCCCAGGTGTTGCTGACCGAGGCGCTGAGCCCTTCGCGTTCGAACGTGCGGATGGATCCGGCATCGACCGGAAACTCCTGGCGCTGCGCATTGCCCGCGCTGGCCGTATCGCCACCGTACATTGTCACCGCATCCTCGCTGCCGTCCTGGTGGCGGTGGTCATGCTTCAGGCGCAGGCCGCTTTTGGTGCGGGTCAACACCCAGGTGCGTGAATGGTCTTCACCCACGTGGAAGGGCACGCGCAATTCACGCGCGGGTTGGTCGCAGCCGCGCACATGCATGACCAGCGGCTTGCCCTCGAAGGCGTCGGGCGTGTCGGTTCTGGGTTCGTTGCGGATGATTCGGCCGGCGTAGGCCTTGCCGCAGTGCTGGGCAATGGCCGCGAGGAAAACATCGGCAGGCGCAGCGGGCGCGGAGACGGCGGCGGCGGCCGCTGGATGGGTAGGCTTAGTGAAAGGGGAGCACGCGGCGACGAGCAATACCGCGGCGGCGATCAGGCTGACTGTGGGCAATGGGTTCATGCCCCACCCTAAACGCAGCAATACGATCGGATCAAGCCGCCGGAGTGCTGGGCGCTGCCGGTTTGGGTGCCGGTGTGGACGCTGGCTTGGGAGCGGGGGCCGTTTCCTTTGCTGCCGCGGCGGGCTTTTCCGCTGCGTCGGGTTTCGACTCCGGCTTGGGCGCAGCGTCGCTGGCTTCGGTCAGGTTGCGCTGCTTGTCGCCGTCCTTCTTGAAGTCGGTTTCGTACCAGCCGCTGCCGGACAGCCGGAACGACGGCGCGGTCAGCTGTCGCTTGACCTGATGCGCGCCGCAGGACGGGCAGGTGTCCGGGTCCGGGTCCGACAGCTTCTGCAGGCGGTCGAAGGCGTGGCCGCAGTCGGCACACTGGAAAGCGTAGATCGGCATGGTT
>JAJAZJ010000333.1 GCA_026785795.1 Pseudoxanthomonas sp. | reverse complement strand
GGGTTTCTATCGAGACCAGCACGTTGAAGTACGCCGCCGAGGTGCGGGTGATCAGCGACAGGTTGGCGGCGTCCAGGTCGAAGTCCGCGGCCTTGCTCAGCGCCCGCTGACTCTTGAGGGTGGTGAAGCGCGCACGGTCGAACACCATCTGGCTGAGGTTCACGCCGTAATCGCGGACCGTGGTTTCCTGGGTCGAGTCACTTGGCAACAGGTTATTGCCAAACACCTGGGAGCCGTCGCTGTCGAAGCGGTTGCGGTTATACCCGGCCGTGCCATTAAGCTGCGGCAGCAGGGCGGCGCGGGCCTGCACGGCGCCTTCCTTCTGCGCCAGGCGGCCCGATTCGGCGGCCGACAGGCGCGGGTCGCCGTTGCGGGCCAGCTCATAGGTCTGCAGCAGGTCGGCGGCCTGCGCCGTGACCGGCGCAGCGGTGAACGGCATGGCCAGGGCCAGCGCGAGGACGAGGGGGTGACGGATCATGGGCGTTCCTTCTTGGAAATCAGAATACGAATTGCGGCGCAGGGGCGGCGCCAACAAGGTAGGGGAGGTCGGTTTCAAACAACGATTCAACGCGCGGCCCGTTGAGCTCGGCGTGGACCAGCACCGCTTCCATCACCGGGGAGCGGCCGTGGACCACGAACAGGCGTCCACCGGGACGCAGCCACGCCATGAAAAGTGACGGTACCGACGCCATGGCCCCGGTTACGCATATTGCGTCGAAGCGGCGATCAGTGGCGTAGTGCAGTGCATCGGCGGTTTCGATGCGCACGTTGCCGCCATGCCTGCCGGCGTCCAGCCGGGTGCGGGCCAAGGTGGCCAGCTCCGGGTTGATTTCCAGGCTGAGCACTTCACGCGCCAGCGCGGCCATGCAAGCCGTCAGATAACCGCTGCCGGTGCCGATTTCAAGCACTTCATCGACCGGCTGAAGCAGCAGGGCCTGCAGGGTGCGGCCCTCGACCACCGGCTTCATCATGCGCTGGCCATTGCCCAGCGGGATTTCCACGTCGGCATAGGCCAGCGCGCGATGCTGCTGCGGCACGAAGTCCTCGCGCGGCAGCGCGGCCAGGACCTCGAGCAGCCGCGCGTCCAGCACGTCCCAGGGACGTACCTGCTGCTCGACCATCCTTTCGCGTGCCTGGCTGTAATTGATCGTCATGGTTGGCTGTGTTCGGCGCTCAAGACTGCGGAGTCTAGCGGTTGGGGCATGTTTCCATGCTTGCTGTTCCGCGCGGGCAGCATGACCGTGGTAGTACACCGACACGCAGTGCCGGAAGTCACCACGACCTCCGTCATGCGGCCCTGCCGGCCAGATTCAACGCACCGCATAGGCACGCAGGAACATATCCACCGCCGCGCCGATGTGCGCAGTGACGTCGCTGCGCGTCGGCCGTGCACACAGCCCGCACAGCAGGCGCGTATGCAGCTCGCCCTTGAGCAGGGTGAAGAATTGCCTGGCCGCGCAGGCCGGGTCTTCAATTTCCAGCTCGCCGGCCTCCACCCGCGCCTGCAGGAAGCTGCTGAAGTCGTCCTGCGTGCGCTTTGGGCCGGCTTCCCAGAACAGCTTGCGCAGCGGGTCGTCGGCATTGCCAGGGGTAATCATCATGCGGTGAGTGCTGATGGCTTCCTCGCTGCTGATCAGGGCGAAGAAGCCGCTGCCTATAGCCATAAGCTGGGCGCGCAGTGGGCCCTGATAGCTGACTTCGAACAGGTCGGCGGGCAGCAGTTCGTCGCACTTGGCGCGGATTGCGGCCGCGAACAGCGCCTCTTTGTCGCCGAAGTGGCTGTACACGGTCAGCTTGGACACACCGGCCTCGGCCGCGATCTGGTCCATACTGATCCCGGCAAAGCCGTTCCGCGGGAACAGCCGCTTGGCGGCTTCCAGGATCGCCGCACGCTTGCCCAGGTCCTTGGGTCGGCCGGGGCCGCAGGACTTGGCGGCGGGTTTCGGGCGCGGGCCTGAAGCGGCTTGACTAAGCATGGACCAATACTAGACTAATTGGTTCGATATATACACTTACCGCAAAGTACATTTGCTTGAAATCGGGCAAGATTGGGGAATCATGCATATTTTACGCGGCTTTGGAACCTTCATCCTCCTGCTGGGCGGGCTTGCGGGATGTGACGTCGCGCCGGCCACCATCGAAGCCCCGCGCCCGGTGCTGGTGCTGAACCCCGGCACCGGAGTTCAGCCCTCGCTCTCCACCTACGCCGGCGTGGTGCGCGCGCGCGAGCAAAGCTCGCTGTCGTTCCGCGTGGGCGGCAAAGTGGTCAGCCGAAGCGTGGACGCCGGCACCCGGGTCAGCCGGGGGCAGGTATTGGCCGAATTAGACGCCGGCGACCTGAGCCTTCAGGCCCAGGCTGGGCTGGCCCAGCTGGGGGCGGCTGAAGCCGACCTGGCCCGTGCCCGCGGTGACCGCGACCGGTATGCCCAACTGGTCCGCGAGCAGCTGGTCAGCCGCTCCGTTTTCGATGCGCAGGAGGCCGCCTACAAGGCCGCTGAGGGCATGGTCCGCGCGGCCCGCGCGCAGTGGGAAGTGGACCGCAACCAGGCCGCCTATACCCAACTGAGTGCCCCCAGTGATGGTGTGATCGCTTCCCGGCAGGTCGAGGCCGGCCAGGTGGTGGCCGCCGGGGAAACCGTATTCACCATGGCCGCGGACGGCGGTCGCGAGGTGGTCATCAGCCTGCCGGAAGGCCGCATCCGCGAATTCAAGGTGGGCCAGCCGGTGCTGGTGGAGCTGTGGAGCGCGCCGGGCCGGCAGTGGCCGGGCACGGTGCGCGAGATTTCGCCGGAAGCCGATGAGCAACTCCGCACCTTCGCGGCGCGGGTCAACCTGGACGGCGATGCGGCCCAAGCGGTCGAACTGGGGCAGAGCGCACGCGTCTACGTGCAGGACGACGACGTGCAGGCCGCGCTCAGCGTGCCCCTCTCGGCGGTGCAGCGCGGCGCGGACGGCGCCAGCGCAGTGTGGCTGGTGGATGCACAGAGCGGCAAGGTGAAGTCACAGCCCGTGCAGCTGGGAAGGCTGGGTGAAACCGAGGTGCCGGTCATCAGTGGGCTCAAGCCCGACGACTGGGTGGTCGCTGCGGGCGGGCACCTGCTGCGGGAAGGCCAGGCAGTGCTGGCTTTGGATCGTGAAAACCGGCCGGTGCGGTCACAGCCGCAGGCCGTCCTGCCGGCCAAGCAGGCGAACTGAACCATGCACCGCTTCAACCTGTCCGAATGGGCGCTGACCCACCGCAGCCTGGTGCTGTACATGATGATCGTGCTGGGCATCGTGGGCGCGTGGTCGTACCGCAACCTGGGCCAGTCGGAGGATCCTCCCTTCACTTTCAAGGTGATGGTGGTGCACACGCTATGGCCCGGCGCCAGCGCCGATGAAGTTTCCCGCCAGGTCAGCGAGCGCATCGAGAAGGCGCTGATGACCGCCGGCAATTACGAGTTGATCCAATCCTATTCGCGTCCGGGCGAATCGCAGGTGATCTTCGTGGCCAGCGACTCCATGCACTCGGACGAAGTGCCGGAGCTGTGGTACCAGGTGCGCAAGAAGGTGGGCGACATCAAGGCGACGCTGCCCGCCAGCGTGGTCGGGCCGTTCTTCAACGACGAGTTCGGCGATACCTTCGGCAACCTCTATGCCTTGACCGGCAAGGGTTTCGACAATGCGGTGATGAAGGACTACGCCGAGCGCATCCAGCTGGAGCTGCAGCGGGTGGCCGACGTTGGCAAGGTGGAGCTGGTCGGCCTTCAGGACGAGAAGGTCTGGATTGAGCTGTCCAACACCAAGCTTGCAACCCTGGGCATACCCCTGGGGGTGGTGCAGCAGGCGGTGGATGCACAGAACGCAATGACCTCCACCGGCTTCTTCGAAACCCCCAGTACACGCCTGCAGCTGCGGGTCAGCGGCGAGTTCGATTCGGTGGAGGAGATCCGCGAGTTTCCCATCGAGGCCGGCGGGCGCAGCGTGCGCCTGGGCGACATTGCCGAAGTCCACCGCGGCTTTGCCGACCCGTCTGCGCCGCGCATGCGCTTCATGGGCGAGGATGCGATCGGGCTTGCAGTGGCGATGAAAAATGGCGGCGATATCATCCGCCTGGGTGGCGCGCTGGACGCGAAATTCGAGCGCCTGCAGAAAACCCTGCCGCTGGGCATGGAGCTGCGCAAAGTCTCCGATCAGCCGCAGGCGGTACGCGATTCGGTGGGTGAGTTCCTGAGAGTGCTGACCGAGGCAGTGTTGATCGTGCTGCTGGTCAGCTTCTTCTCGCTGGGCCTGCGCACCGGCCTGGTGGTAGCGGTAACCATTCCGCTGGTGCTGGCCATGACTTTCGCACTGATGCAGTACTTTGGCATCGGCCTGAACAAGATCTCGCTCGGTGCGCTGGTGCTGGCGCTGGGCCTGATGGTGGACGACGCAATCATCGCGGTGGAGATGATGGCGATCAAGATGGAGCAGGGCTTTGATCGCATGCGCGCGGCCAGCTTTACCTACACCTCCACCGCCTTCCCCATGCTGACCGGCACGCTGATCACCGCCGCCGGCTTCCTGCCCATCGCCACCGCCGCCTCGAGCACCGGCGAATACACCCGCTCGCTGTTCCAGGTGGTGACCATCGCCCTGCTGGCGTCGTGGGTCGCGGCAGTGCTGTTCGTTCCCTACCTGGGCGACAAGATGCTGCCGGACCTGCATGCGCCCACACCGCCGAAACCGGGCTCGCTGGCTGCACGCTGGCGCGCCTACCGGCTGCGCCTGGCCGACCGTTATCCTGCCTACCAGGCCCGGCTGGCGCCGAAGGCGCACGGCGGACAGGAGCATGACCCGTACGCCACGCCGTTCTACCGGCGTCTGCGCAGCCTGCTGGACGCCTGCCTGCGCTACCGTTGGCTGGTGATCGCCGTCACCGCGCTTGCGTTCGCGCTGTCCATCGCGCTGTTCCGTTTTGTTCCGCAGCAGTTCTTCCCGGCCTCGGTGCGGCCCGAGCTGATGGTTGACCTGGAGCTGGCCGAGGGCAGCTCACTGCGCGCGACCGAACAGCAGGCCAAGCGTCTGGAGCAGCTGCTGGCCAAGCGTGAGGGCGTGGCCAACTACGTTGGTTACGTGGGCACCGGTTCGCCGCGCTTCTACCTGCCGCTGGACCAGAAGCTGCCGCAGGCCAACTTCGCCCAGTTCGTGGTGTTGAGCGAAGACCTGAAGGCCCGCGAGTCCCTGCGCGAATGGCTGATTGATGAAGTGGGGCCGCAGTTCCCGCTGCTGCAGTTCCGCGTGACCCGCCTGGAAAACGGGCCGCCGGTGGGCTACCCGCTGCAGTTCCGCGTCTCCGGCGAACACACCAACCAGGTCCAGGCGCTGGCCCAGCAGGTGGCCACGCAGGTGCGCGCCAACCCGAATGCCTACAACGTAAACCTGGATTGGGACGAACCCAGCAAGGTGCTGCGTCTGGAGATCGACCAGGACCGCGCCCGCGCGATGGGCGTCAGCACCGCCGAAGTGTCCCATTTCCTCACCAGTTCGCTGTCCGGGCTGCAGGTCAGCACCTATCGCGAAGGCAACCAGCTGATCGAAATCCTGCTGCGGGGTCCGGAGGATGAGCGCGCCCGCGTGGACCTGCTGGGCAGCCTGGCGGTGCCCACCGCCAAAGGCAGCGTGCCGCTGGCGCAGATCGCCAACATCGAACACGGCTTCGAAGACGGCATCATCTGGCACCGCAACCGCCTGCCCACCGTCACCGTGCGCGCCGACATCCGCGACGGCGTCACCCCGCCGACCGTGGTCGCGCAGATCCTGCCAACGCTGCAGGCAATCCGCGACAGCCTGCCGCAGGGCTATCTGCTGGAAACCGGCGGCATGGTCGAGGATGCCGAGCGCGGGCAACAGTCCATCGTCGCCGGATTGCCGCTGTTCCTGGTGGTGGTGGTGACCCTGCTGATGCTGCAGCTGCGCAGCTTTTCGCGCGCTGCGCTGGTGCTACTGACCGCGCCGCTGGGATTGATCGGGGTGAGCATGGCTCTGCTGATATTTCAGGTGCCGTTCGGCTTCGTGGCCATGCTGGGCACCATCGCGCTGTCCGGCATGATCATGCGCAATTCGGTGATCCTGG
>JAJAZJ010000332.1 GCA_026785795.1 Pseudoxanthomonas sp. | reverse complement strand
CAGCGGCACCAGGTACAACAGCCAGGCGAACGCAAGGTAGAACTTCAGGTGCGGAATGGCGTCGAACATTCCCGAATACTACCCGGTGTCGCCTACTTTGAGACGCTGCGGCGCTACCCTTGCCAAGATGAGTGAATTGATCAAAGGGCGCGGCTCCACCGGCTATCTGCCGGGGCGGTTCGAGGTTACGGTCAGCGAGGCGGTTGACGACGGCTGGCATGACGGCGTCGACGACGGGTTCCTCGACGTGTTGCCGCGCACCCAGGTGCGCGAGGAAACAGCGCGCAGCGTCATCACCCGCAACCAGTCGCCGGATATCTCTTTCTCCCAGTCGCTCAATCCCTACCGTGGCTGCGAGCATGGCTGCAGCTATTGCTTTGCACGCCCCTCCCACGCCTACCTCGGGCTGTCCCCGGGGCTGGACTTCGAGACCCGGATCTTCGCCAAGACCAACGCGCCAGCGCTGTTGCGCAAAGAGCTGGGCAAGCCGGGTTACCAGGTCAGCCCCATCGCGCTGGGCATCAATACCGACGCCTACCAGCCCATCGAGCGCAAGCTGATGCTGACACGGCGACTGATCGAGGTGTTGGCCGAGACCCGGCACCCGTTCTCCCTGATCACCAAGAATGCACTGGTCACGCGTGACCTTTACCTGTTGGCGCCTTTGGCACGGCAGAACCTGGTGCGGGTGTACTTCTCCATCACCTCCCTGGACAACCGGCTGTCGGCCGCGCTCGAGCCCCGCGCATCGGCGCCGCACGCACGTCTGCGCGCAATGAGCGCGTTGAGCGAGGTGGGTGTTCCGACCGGGGTGATGGTGGCCCCAGTAATTCCATGGGTGAACGACAGCCAGCTGGAGGCGGTGCTGGAAGCGGCCCACCTGGCCGGCGCGCGATCGGCGGGGTATGTGCTGCTGCGGCTGCCGCATGAGGTGGCGCCGCTGTTCCGGGACTGGCTGCAGACCCATGTACCCGATCGCGCCGCACACGTCATGAGCACACTGCAGCAGCTGCGCGGCGGCAAGGACTACGACGCCACGTTCGGCAAGCGCATGCGCGGTGAGGGCGTGTACGCCGACCTGTTGGCGCGGCGCTTTGCGCTGGCCGTGAAGCGCATCGGTTTTCTGGCCAAGCATGACCGGGCCATGGACTGCAGCCTGTTCGTCGCACCGCGTGTACTCACGCCGCAGGGTGAGCTGTTCTGAACCGTCTCCGGTGCATCCCGGCAGTCGCCGGTTGTCGGCAGGGGAGGCGAACGAAACCTGGCCTCAACCCTTGCAGGTCAGATGATGCGCAGGGTGATCGCCTTCAGCACCGCGCGGGTGCGGTCACGGGTGCCCAGCTTGTCCAGGATCGTGGAAACGTAGTTCTTTACCGTACCTTCGGCCAGAAACAGGCTGCGCGCGATTTCCTTGTTCGAATAACCCCCGGCCAATAGCCGCAGGATCGCCACTTCGCGCGCGCTGAAAGGTTCGCCCGGCGTGTCTTCATCGTGGAAGCGGTAGCGTGCCCGCACTGGATCGGTACTCACAGGCTGCAGCAGGGTTTCGCCGGCGGCCACGCGTGCAATGACCTCGCGCAAGTCATCCGGTGCCGCATCTTTCAGCAGGAAGCCCTGCGCGCCTGCCTCGGCGGCGCGCAGCAACAGGTCGCTGTCGTCGAACGTCGTCAGCAGCAGCACGGGCGTCAAGTCACCGCGCGCACGCAACCGGCGCAGTGCCTCTATGCCGTCGATGCCCGGCATGCGGATGTCGCTGAGCACCACGTCGACGTGCTGCTCCAGCAGTTTGTGCAGCAGATCGCCACCATCATCGGCTTCGAACACGACCTGGATGCCCTGCTGCTGTAGCAAGGCGCGCAAGCCTGCCCGCACCAGCGCCTGGTCATCGGCCAGTGCAACGCGGATTTCATCTCGTGCACCGGCCGTGCTCATAACGGCAGCCTGGCTTCGATGCGCAAGCCGCCAAGCGCAGTGGTGCTGCGGTTGAAACTGCCGTGCGCGGCGGCGACCCGTTCGCGCATACCGGCCAGACCATTGCCCTCACGAATGCTGGCCGCAGCGCGTCCATCGTCCTCGATGCGCAGGACGATGTGCTCGCCTTCACGCGTGATCGAAACCAGCAGCGTACCTGCATTCGCGTGGCGGGCGGCGTTGGTCAGTGATTCCTGCACCAAGCGCAGGATGATTTCCGCCAGCGCAGGGTCGGAGATCCGCACATCGGCGGCGATATGCAGGTCAAGCCGGGGCTTCGGCAATGGCGCGGCCAAAGCGCGCAGTGCGGTTTCCAGGTCCAGCCCGCGTGTGTCGCGCAGGGCCTGCACGACGCTGCGGATATCTTCCAGCAGCTCGGTGGAGAGCTGTTGCGCAAGCGCGATGTCCGTACGCCCGGAAAATTCCGGTTGGCTGGCCAGTGCACGCAGGTTCAATTTCATCGCGGTAAGCTTGTGTCCCGCGACATCGTGCAGCTCACGCGCCACGCGCAGGCGCTCGGCATCACGAGCACTGTCGGCAAGCAGCGCACGCGTGGCCAGCAGGTCTGCATTCACCAACACAAGCTGGTCGCGGGAACGCTCGGCACTGCGCGCGTAGTGGCCGATCAAAGCGGCGAACGACTGGAAGCCCGCGTAGATGATCACCACCAGCAGCGGCCGGTCATAGTCTACATGCCGCAGGATCAGATACAGCACCACGTTCAATGCCAATGCCGCCAATAAGGTATGTACTGGCTTCCATAACATCGCCATCTGCGCGATCACGATGACCAGCAGCACCGGCGTAGTGCCGGCATACGGGGCCAGCCAGACCACGGCCATCGCCGCCCCTGCCTGGACCCACAGCAGCGCGTTGCGGCCGCGGGCGGCAAACGGCGCTGCATCGTTGAGCAGGAATCCCAAGATGAACACCAGCATGATCGCCCACAGCGTCGGTGTGTGGCCTGCAGGGCTATCGGCGAACGACAGGCCAACCGCTACCCAGGTAAGCAGGCCGGCCAGGTTCAGGGGTTGCAGCAGCTTGGCTAGGAAATCGCGCATGCCGCCATGCTGCGGGCGGCGCCACGCAATGGCAATGCACGGGCCGCAGAAAGTGACTTCCGGCACCCACAGGTAGTGACTGCCGGCAACTGACGCGGGCATGCCGCTTGCGCACACTGGACTCGTCAACTCGACCCACCCAAATCAACCCACCCGAAGGACACCGCCATGCACCGTATCGTCGCTTCCAGGATTGCTCCCCTTGCACAGGCCTGCCTGCTGCTCGCCACGCTGGCCTCCGCCCCTGCCTTCGCCGGCGATCTCACCGTCAACCTGCAGGGCATCCGCACGGCGGCAGGACTGGTCAAGGTCGCTGTGGTGGACTCGCAGGCCGCATGGGACGGCCAGGCCGCCCCGGTGCAGGCCGACGGCGCGCCGGCGCAGGGCGAAACCGCGCAGTTCTCCTTCAAGGGACTGAAGCCGGGCAGCTACGCGGTGATGATCAGCCATGACGAGAACGGCAACGGCAAGCTGGATACCAATGCCATGGGTATGCCGCTGGAAGGCTATGGCTTCAGCAACAACCCGCAGGTGATGCGCAAACCCACCTGGGACGAGGCGCGTTTCGAGCTCGGCGAAGACACAAGTACCATCACCGTTGACCTGCGCTAGGACCCAGCGCCATGCAGACCACCGACAACAGCCGCCGCCGTTTCCTGCGTCACCTGCTGTCCGGGGCCACCGCCCTGGCCTTGGCGCCCTCGCTGCTGCATGGCGAAGTCGCGCTGGCGGGTGACGCGGCCGAATTCGCGCGCGGGCTGGGCCAGCACCCGTGGCTGGCAGGGTGGAAGAGCGTCACCGCGGAGTCGTTCGGCCCCACCACGGTGGCCCTGGAAGGGCGCCTGCCGGATGGGTTTACCGGCACCCTCTATCGCAACGGTCCGGCGTGGACCGAGCGCGCCGGCTTCCGCTACGAGCACTGGTTCGATGGGGATGGCATGGTCCACGGCTGGCGTTTCGATGGTGACCGCGTGGTCCACCACGGGCGCATGGTGGCCACGCCCAAGTTCACCCGCGAACAGAAAGCCGGCCGTTTCCTGTATCCGGCTGCGGGCACGACGGTGCCGAATTCACAGCCGGTGCGCAACAACGATGACGCCAATCCGGCCAATACCTCGGTGATGATGCTCAACGGACGCCTGTTCGCGCTGTG
>JAJAZJ010000331.1 GCA_026785795.1 Pseudoxanthomonas sp. | reverse complement strand
GTGTTGCGCAGCTGCTGCATCTCGGTGCGCAGCTCGTTGACCTGGTTCAGCAGTTCGGCATTGCCGCGGTCATTGGCGGCAGTTGTTCCAGCGACGCCACCCGATCGGCCAGGCTCTGGCGCTGGGCGTGGGCTGGGATCGCCGCAAAGACCAATGCGGCGGTGATGAAAATACCGGCGGTAGTGGGCAGGCGCATGGCTGGGCTCTGGGGCAGTCCCCGGTTGGGCACCTGCAGCCGTCAGGCATGCAGGCACCCAGCCGGGAACGCTGCCTCACTTGGCGCTGTAGACCAGGTCGACGCGGCGGTTACGGGCCCAGCATTCCTCGTTGGAATCGGAGCACACCGAGCGCTCTTCGCCGTAGCTGACCACGGTCTGCTGGCTGCTGGAGCCGCCGCTGACCTGCACTGCAGACGACACCGCGTTGCCGCGGCGCTCGCCCAGGCCCAGGTTGTACTCGCGGCTGCCGCGTTCGTCGGTGTTGCCTTCCAGGGTGATGCGCGACGACGGACGGTCACGCAGGTACTTGGCGTGGCAGTCGACGATGCCCTGGTACTCGGGCTTGACCGAGTACTGGTCCAGGTCGAAGTAGATGACGCGCTGGCGCAGGCAGGCGTCCGTATCCAGGTCGTTGGGGCCATAGGCGCCGGCCTGGGTGGTGCCGTTGGTGATCGGCATGGTGCCGGCACCGGTATCGACCGGCGGGACTTCCTTGACGGCCTTGGACTTGCAGCCGGCCAGGACGGCGACGGAGAACAGGGAAAGCATGGCAACGCGGGTGGTGGTGTTCATGGGCATACCTCTGGGTGTGTCGCGGGATTTGGCGCAGGAAAAGGGTTCTGGCTGGCAATCTTAACCCGGCCGGTTAACCGGGCGTGTTCACCGGGGAGTCCGGTAGGGCGACCACGCCGGTTCGCGGACGTCGCCATCGGCCAGGACCAGGCGCTGGCGCACCCTAGCGTCGGCTGAAACGGCATACAGCACGCCACGGCGGCCTTCGCGGGCGGCATAGATGACCATGCTGCCGTTGGGGGCGAAGCTGGGGGATTCATCCAGCGAGCCCGGCGACAGGGTGTTCCAGCGCGGCGAACCCAGGCTGCGGTCCAGCAGCGCGATGCGGTAGTTGCTGCCGCTGCCCTGGGCCACGGCGATCATCTTGTCGTCGAATGACACGCTGGCCGAGGCGTTGTAGTTGCCCTGGAAGGAGACCCGCGAGGAACTGCCGCCGCTGGCCGCCACCCGGTAGATCTGCGGGTTGCCGCTGCGGTCGGAGGTGAAATAGAGGCTGCCGCCGTCCGCGCTCCAGGTGGGCTCGGTGTCGATGCCGAACTGGTTGGTGATCTGGCTCAGCTGCTTACTGCCCAGGTCCATCACGTAGATCTCGGGGTTGCCGCTGCGCGACAGGGTCAGGGCCAGGCGGCGGCCGTCGGGCGAGAACGACGGCGAGCCGTTGATGCCGCGGAAGCTGGAGACCAGTTCACGCGCGCCGGTGGCGATGTCCTGGGTGTAGATGGCGGAATTGCCGCGCTCGAAGCTGACGTAGGCCAGCTTGCTGCCGTCCGGACTCCAGCTTGGGGAGAGCAGCGGCTCGGCCGAGCGGACCACGGTCTGCGGACTGTAGCCGTCGGAGTCGGCCACCATCAGCGCGTAGCGCGCCTCCTTGCCCAGGCCAGTCTGGGTGATATAGGCGATGCGGGTCCAGAACGCACCGCGCACGCCCAGGATTTTTTCGTAGATGGCGTCTGACATCTGGTGGCCCACGTCGCGCATGGCGCTGCCGCGTGCGGTCAGGGCCAGACCCAGCATGCGTTCCTGCTTGGCCACGTCGAACAGTTCGTACTCCACGCGGTACCCGCCGCCGCCGGCATCGACTACGCGGCCCACCACCAGGTAGTCCTGCTTCAGCGCGCGCCAGGTGGGGGTGTTGACCTCGCTGCCGCGTACCGGGCGCTCGACGATGCTGGCCAGCGGCAGGCTGCGGAAAGCGCCGGAGCGCTCCAGGTCGGCGCGCACGATGGCCGCGACGTCGGTTTCCGGCGGGGGTCCGCTGCCCTGGTAGGGCATGGGCACGATGGCAATAGGCAGCGCCGAGGCGTTGCCGCCCACGATGTCGATTTCCAGACCCTGCTGGGCGGCGGCGGCCAGCGGCAGGCACATCAGGACAAGGGCGGCAAGCCAGCGTGGCGGCATTTTCATGGGCACATCGTTTGAGGAGACAGGGAGAGGGATACCAGCTTGTACGTGAACATCTTTGCAATCATGCAGGCACGGCAGCGTGAATCAGCGGTCCTGGGCCTCGAAATTGAAGTCCACGGTGCGCTGGAACACGGACTCGAAGCCGCGGTACGGCAACGGCTGCGCGCGCAGCACCGCCGCCTCCACCGAGCGCCGCCCGGCCTCGTCGTAAGGGCAGGCGGGTGATACCTCCACATCCACCACTTCCCCGCCCGGCAGCTGGCGGATGGTGAGGCGGCAGCGCTGCCCGCGCGGCACCGAGTCCGGACGTATCCACTGCGCCAGCACCGCTTGCTGGATCGCGGCGGCGTACTGACCGGTCAGCTTGTCGTTGCTGCCGCTGCTG
>JAJAZJ010000330.1 GCA_026785795.1 Pseudoxanthomonas sp. | reverse complement strand
GAGTCAGGCGGCGCAGGCGCTCAAGGACGAAATCGAGTCTGAGCGGACACGCTAGTGCTCGCTGGATTCTCCACAAAAAAGCCCGGCACTGGGCCGGGCTCAAGGTGCGGCGCGGGGAGAGAGGTCCGCGACGCGGTAAAGCGGGTGGGACTTAGAACGTGTAGCGCGGGCCCACGAAGTACTGGGCGTCGCCGTCGGCGAATTTCACCTCGCCCGACGCGCTCCAGTTGGGGTTGAACTTCACCTGGGTGCCGATGCGGCCGTAGAAATCGCCGTCGAAATCACTGCCATCCTCGTAACCGGCCAGCGCATAGCCTTCCCAGTTGGGGGTGAAACCACTGCGCACGCCGGCTTCGATGCTGTAGCCGTTGAAGTTCTGCACGCCGGTTTCGTAGCGCTCGTAGGCCACGCGGGTCAGCAGGTCGGTCTTGGGGCCAATCTCGTGGTTGTAGCCCAAGCCCAGGCGCCAGTTGTCGATATCGAAATTGGTGTTGTCGACGGTCTGCGAGCTGTAGTTGCCGAACACGTGGAAATTGGGCGCAATTGCGCCAGAGCCGCCAATGGCCCAACCGTCCGCATCCGGACCGGAGATCTTGCTGGCGACGTAACCGCCTTCCACGTAGTTGTACGAAACACCCTCGGCGGCAGAAGCGGTGGTACTCAGGCCGAGTACCGGCAGCGCAGCCAGCAGGGAAAGGGCAAGCAGGGACTTCTTCATCATTTCGGCAAACCTCTGTTTTTATGGTTGAAACCAGCGCTGGGGCGGATGTCGCCGTTCGCAGCCAGTGCACGCAGTATCCGCACCGCGCTGCAATGCACACTGAATATAAAACTGAGCAGTGCATAAATCGGATATGCGCAGCGCGCATTGGCACAGCGCAGATTCAGTTGCTGTCCAATGGGTTCAGGCGCCGCCGATGAAACCCTGCTGCCGCCAGGCTTCGTACACCACCACGGCAACGCTGTTGGACAGGTTGAGGCTGCGGTTGTCGGGGCGCATGGGCACGCGCAATCGTTGCTGCGGCGGCAGCATGTCCAGCACCTCGGCGGGAAGGCCCCGCGTTTCCGGGCCAAACAGCAGCGCGTCACCGGCCGCATAGCGCGGCTGGTCATGGCGTTGGGTGCCGCGGGTGCTTAGGGCAAACAGGCGTATCGGTGCGATCGCTTCCAGCGCGGCTTGCAGCGACGCGTGGACCTGGAGCGTGGCGTACTCGTGGTAGTCCAGGCCGGCGCGTCGCAGCTGCCTGTCGTCAAGGGTAAAGCCCAGGGGTTCGATCAGGTGCAGCCGCGCGCCGGTATTGGCGCAAAGGCGGATCACGTTGCCGGTGTTGGGTGGAATTTCCGGCTGATACAGCAGTACATCAAGTGCGAACGGCAGGATGGGCGTTGCATCGTTTTCCATCGCCCGGATTCTAAGGGTGCAGGAGGCTCGCGCGCTGTCTCGGGCGGAAAGCTTTGTTTCAGGTTGCTTGCGTCGATCAGCGCGACGCGATCTGCTGGGCCATCGCGGCCACGCCAAAGGCGATGCCCTGCACGTCGTCGGCCGATGCGCGCACGGTCAGGGTGGGCAGGTCGACGACGCGCACGGCGTGGCTCGCCACGAAGATGGCCAGATCGTCGGCTTGCGGATGCACGGTCACCGTGGCCAGGTCAACGATGCGGTTGGCCTGGAAGTAGGCCAGGTCCTTCGCGGCCGGGCGCACGGTGACGGTGGGCAGGTCGACGATGTGGGTGGAAGCAGGGGCGGACATGCTGGCGGCGTTGGCAGTGATGGACTGGCCGGAGATGAACATGGCGCCGGCACAGGCGGCGAACAGGGCGGCGGCGGTCAGGGGGAGCAGGGTCTTGGTCTTCATGGTGTTGGGCCTCGTTAGTGACGCTGTTGGGTGGTGTGCTAGTAAGGTAGTACACCTAATCAGACGAGTCAACCAGAACTTGCTTGCCAGGCTCATTTGTTCAGCTATCAGTCAGGTTAGCGGGGTGGTTCGCGCACTGGGGTGTGTTTTGCAGGAGGCGTTCCAACCACAAGCCATTGTTTCGTATGGCTTATTTATGCAGGAAGCGGTGTTCGTGTGTCCGTGCGGACGTTCATGCCCGCCATTCCATCGACAGGGAGGCGGTCGGAAGCTGCTGTGCTGGCAGTGAGGTAACGGCTGCCCCCTTGCACAGCGCAGACGGGGGACGCGCAGTCGGCGCAGCCGGTGGGCGGTGCGCGCTAGGCCCCGAGTTCAGAACACGCGCCGCATACTTGTCTTTGAATCCCGTCATCCAAGGACTTTCGATGCGCCTGCCCATTGGCTTTGTCTCCCTGGCGCTGCTCGGCCTAAGCGCCTGCACCTGGGTGCCCATGGCCCCCGAGGCCGGCAAGGTCAAGGTGCTGAGCGCCGGGCCTGCCCCGACGGACTGCGAGAAGCGCGGCGAAATCTCGGTCACGGTGAAGGGCAGCGTCGCCTTCTACGAGCGCAACGCCCTGCGCGTGCGCGACGAGCTGGAAACCCTGGCCCGCAACGAGGCCCCGGGGATCCCCGCCAATACGGTGCAGCCGGTGGGCGACCCGGTGGACGGCGCCCAGCGCTTCATCGCCTACCAGTGCGGCGCGCGCTGACTCCGGCCAATCTACCCCGGGATGCGGGAAGGGCCGGAAGCCGGTACCCTTGTCGCCCCTCGGACCTGTCCCGGCGCCCCACTCGATGCTCTTCCAGAATGTTTCCATCGCCGGGCTGGCGCATATCGACGCCCCCCACACGCTGACCTCCAAAGCCATCAACGAGCAGCTGAAACCCACCCTGGATCGGCTGGGGATCCGCTCGGACGTGCTGGGCGACATCGCCGGAATCCATTCCCGACGCTTGTGGGATGACGGCACCCTGTCTTCGGATGTGGCCACCCAGGCCGCGCGCAAGGCCCTGGCCGATGCCGGTGTCGACGCCAGCCAGATCGGCCTGCTGGTCAACACTTCAGTCAGTCGCGATTACCTGGAGCCTTCTACCGCCAGCATCGTGTCCGGCAACCTGGGCGTGGGCGAGGATTGCCAGAACTTCGACGTGGCCAACGCCTGCCTGGCCTTCCTCAACGGCATGGATATCGCTGCGCGCATGATCGAGCGTGGCGAGATTGACTACGCGCTGGTCGTGGACGGCGAAACCGCCAACCTGGCCTACAAGATGACCCTGGCCCGCATGCTGGCCCCGGACGTCACCGAGGAACAGTTCCGCAGCGAGCTGGCTACCCTGACCCTGGGCTGCGGCGCCGCGGCGATGGTCATGTCGCGCAGCGAGCTGACCCCGGACGCGCCGCGCTACAAGGGCGGCGTGACCAAGGCCGCGACCCAGTGGAACACGCTGTGCCGCGGCAACCTGGACCGCATGGTCACCGACACCCGCCTGCTGCTGATCGAGGGCCTTAAGCTGGCGCAGAAGACCTTTGCCGCGGCGATTGTTGCGCTGGGCTGGGCGGTGGACGAACTGGACCAGTTCGTCATCCATCAGGTCAGCCAGGTACACACCCAGGCCCTGATCAAGGCCTTCGGCATCGACCCGAAGAAGGTGCTGACCATCTTCGGCGAGCACGGCAACATCGGCCCGGCCAGCGTGCCCATCGTGCTGAGCAAGCTCAAGGAACTGGGCCGGCTGAAGAAGGGCGACCGCATCGCCCTGCTCGGCATTGGTTCGGGCCTGAACTGCTCGATGGCCGAAGTGGTCTGGTAAGCGCCCAGCACGCGGTTCCGAAGGGCCGGCTCGCCGGCCCTTTCAACTCAGCAGCAGGTGGCGATGAATCTTCCCGGCTATCCGTTCACGCCCAAGCGCTTCGAAGTCCGCCCGGGCCTGACGATGAGCTACCTGGACGAAGGTCCACGCGACGGCGAAGTGGTCGTCATGCTGCACGGCAATCCGTCGTGGAGCTTTTACTGGCGCAACCTGGTGTCCGGATTGTCGGACGCGGCGGCTGCAAAACGCTACCGCTGCATCGTGCCCGACCACATCGGTATGGGCTTTTCCGACAAGCCGGACGACGCGGCCGATGCGTCGCCGCGCTACGACTACACGCTGCAGTCGCGGGTCGATGATCTGTCCACCTTGCTCGATCACCTGGCGATCCGCGGGCCGGTCACCTTGGCGGTGCACGACTGGGGCGGCATGATCGGCTTCGGCTGGGCGCTGTCGCATGCGGCGCAGGTCAAGCGGCTGGTGATCCTGAACACCGGGGCGTTTCCGCTTCCCGCCGCGAAGAAGATGCCGTGGCGGCTTTCGCTGGGTCGCGATTCGCGTATGGGCGG
>JAJAZJ010000329.1 GCA_026785795.1 Pseudoxanthomonas sp. | reverse complement strand
GGCGATGGATGCGCAGGGGCGGCTGATGGTGAGTCATGCTTCGCTCGGCTGCGTGATCGTGCTCAGCCCCCAGGGCGAACCCGTTTGTGCGATCGCGCTTCCCGGCCGCAGTGTCGATCGAGCAGGGGGGCCCAACCCGCGCGGGCATCTTCGTCCTTGCTTCGTGCGCGCGTCCCTGCCGCTGGCAGGCCCGCTATACTGGTCCGTCACTGCCACCCGTACGCAGGACGTTTGCCAATTAAAACAATAACTTGGCGATAATAATTCCTCCCGCCAAACTCATGCGGCAGCGCACCGGCCGGTCCGGAAGCGTTGCCCGGAAACCACCGCCGCATGCGCCTGTCCACCATCAAGCTGTCCGGTTTCAAATCCTTCGTCGACCCCACCACCCTGCACCTGCCCACCAACATGACGGGTGTGGTCGGTCCGAATGGTTGCGGCAAGTCCAACATCATCGACGCCGTGCGCTGGGTGATGGGTGAAAGCTCGGCCAGCCGCCTGCGCGGCGACTCGCTGACCGACGTGATCTTTTCCGGCTCGGCCGCGCGCAAGCCGGTGTCGCAGGCCACGGTGGAGTTGATCTTCGACAATAGCGACCACACCATCGCCGGCGAATTCGCCGCTTTCAACGAGATATCGGTCAAGCGCCTGGTCAGCCGCGACGGCACCAGCAACTACTACCTCAACGGCACCAAGTGCAGGCGCCGCGACATCACCGACCTGTTCCTCGGCACCGGCCTGGGTCCGCGCAGCTACTCGATCATCGAGCAGGGCATGATCACGCAGATCATCGAGGCCCGCCCGGAAGACCTGCGCGTGTACCTGGAAGAAGCGGCCGGCATCTCCAAGTACAAGGAGCGCCGCAAGGAAACCGAGACCCGCATCCGCCACACCCGCGAAAACCTCGACCGCCTGGGCGACCTGCGCGAGGAAATCGGCAAGCAGCTGGAACACCTGAAGCGCCAGGCCAGGCAGGCCGAGCAATACCAGGCGCTGCAGGAAGAGCGCAAGGTCAAGGACGCCGAGTGGAAGGCGCTGGAATACCGCGGGCTGGACGGTGAGCTCCAGCGCCTGCGCGAGGGCCTGTCGCAGGAGGAGACCCGGCTGCAGCAGCTGATCGCCGAACAGCGTGAGGCCGAACGCCAGCTGGAAACCGGTCGCGCAGGCCGCGAATCCGCCAGCGAAGCGCTGAACACGGCCCAGGCCGGGGTCTACCAGGTCGGCAGCACGCTCGCCCGTATCGAGCAGCAGATCCAGCACCAGCATGAGCTGGCGCAGCGCCTGCAAAAGGCGCGCGATGAGGCCAGCCTGGCACTGGACGAACTTGGCCAGCACATCAGCGGCGACGAGACCCGCCTGGGCGTGCTGCGTGAATCCGTGGCCGACGCCGAGCCGCAGCTGGCACGGCTGCAGCAGGAGGACCAGCACAAGCAGGACGCGCTGCGTGCCGCCGAGGCCAAGCTATCGGACCGGCAGCAGCGTTGGGAAGCGCACAGCCGCGACGCGTCCGAAGCCGCACGCGCCGGTGAAGTCGAACGCACCCGCGTCGATTACCTGGACAAGCAGTCGCTGGAGGCCGACCGCCGCCGCGGACTGCTCGGCACCGAACGCAGCGGCCTGGACCTGGACGTACTGGCCTTGGCCTTCCAGCAGGCACAGACCCAGCACGACACGCAGAAGACCTCCCTGGACGGACTCAATGCCGATCTGGAGACGCGCAAGCAGGGCGTGGCCGCGCTGCAGGAGCAGCAGCGCACCGGGCAGACCGAGCTGGCCGAGGTGCGCAAGAACAGCCAGGCCGCGCGCGGTCGGCTGTCCTCGCTGGAAACCCTGCAGCATGCCGCGCTCGGTCAGGAGCAGGGCGCCGCGGTGGCATGGCTGAAATCACACGGGCTTGATTCCGCGGCGCGCGTGGGTGAAAAGCTGGAGGTGGAATCCGGTTGGGAAAATGCGGTCGAAGACGCACTGGGACAGCTGATCGAGGGCGTGCTGGTCGACGCGCCGGAAGCCCTGGTTGATGCGCTGGGCGAGCTGGGCGAGGGCCGCATCGCCCTGGTATCGGCCAATGACGACGGGGCCACGTTTGCCGCTACATCGCTGGCCGCCAGGGTCAAGGGTCCGATTGCGGTACGTCGCCTGCTGGCGCGCCTGCACGTGGCCGAGGACCTGGGCGAAGCGCGGCGCATGCTGGCGCAGCTGGGCGAGGGCGATTCGGTCATTACCCGCAGCGGCGAGCGTATGGGTGCGGGCTGGGTGCGCGTGCTGCGCTCCGGTGCCGCCATGCAGGGCGCGCTGCTGCGTGGGCGCGGGATCCAGTCGCTGCGGTCTGATATCGACGCCCTTCAGCAGCGCGAAACCGCACTGGAGCAGTCGCTGACCGCATTGCGCGACCGGCTGCTGGCCGCAGAGCAACATCGCGAGGACGCGCAGCGTGGCCTGTACATCGCCCACCGTGGCGTCTCTGAACTGGCCGGTCTACTGCAGAGCCAGCAAGGCAAGGTGGAATCTGCGCGCAGCCGCATCGACATGATAGATGCCGAGCTTGCGCAACTTGTCGAAACCCTGGATACCAGCCGCGAGCAGGCGCGTGAGGCGCGCTCGAAGCTGGAGGACGCGATCAGCCGCATGGGTGACCTGGAAACCGCGCGCCAGTTGCTGGATGCCGAACGCCGGCAGCTGGCCGAGTCGCGCGACGCCGCCCGCGACGCCGCCCGCAGTTCACGCGATGCCGCGCATGCGCTGGCACTGACCCTCGAATCCCAGCGTGCGCAGGTCGTATCGCTCAGCCAGGCGCTCGAGCGCATGGGCAGCCAGCGCGGGCAGCTGGATTCGCGCCTGGGTGAACTGGCCTCACAGCTCAGCTTCGGCGATTCGCCGGTGCAGGCGCTGGCTGCCGAGCGCCAGACCGCGCTTGAGCAGCGCGTTCTGGCGGACCGGAAACTCGGCGAAGCGCGTACCGCACTGGACGCCATTGACAGTGACCTTCGCGGCTACGAGCAGGTGCGCCACCAGCGCGATGAGCAGTCGCTGGCCCAGCGCGAGATCATCTCCCAGCGCAAACTGGAGCAGCAGGCCATCAGCCTGAAAGCAGAGCAGCTCTCGTCCGCAGTGACCCACGGTGGACTGGTGCTGGCGGAGGTTATCGCCAGCCTGGCCGGGGACGCGGTTCCCGCGGACTGGGAGCAGGCAGTCAACGCCATCGATGGCAAGCTTCGGCGGCTGGAGCCGGTCAACCTGGCGGCGATCAGTGAATTCGGCGAAGCCTCGCAGCGGGCCGAGTACCTGGAGGCGCAGAACCTTGACCTGACTTCGGCGCTGGAAACCCTGGAAGACGCCATCCGCAAGATCGACCGCGAAACCCGCGGCCGCTTCAAGGATACCTTCGACCGCGTCAACGCCGGGGTCCAGGCCCTGTTTCCACGCCTGTTCGGCGGCGGCCACGCCTACCTGGAATTGACCGGCGAAGACCTGCTGGATACCGGCGTGGCGATCATGGCGCGGCCGCCCGGCAAGCGCGTCTCCAACATCTCGCTGCTCTCCGGCGGCGAAAAGGCCATGACCGCGGTGGCCCTGGTATTTGCCATCTTCCAGCTCAACCCCGCGCCTTTCTGCCTCCTGGACGAGGTGGATGCACCGCTGGACGAGGCCAACGTGGGGCGGTTCACCACCATGGTCAGGGAGATGAGCGAGAAGGTGCAGTTCCTGTTCGTCAGCCACAACAAGGCGACCATGGAAGCCGCGCACCAGCTGAGCGGGGTTACCATGCGTGAGCCGGGCGTCAGCCGACTGGTGTCGGTGGACCTGGAAGAAGCCACGCGCCTGGCCGGCGCGGCATGAGGTGCAGGCTTGCCCTGCTGGGCGATATGCTCCACCGTGGCATGATTCCCTTGGCGACCCCCGCGCGGAGAGACTGATAAATGTTCGACCCGTCAATGCTACGTATTGGAATACTGGTGGCAGGCGTGTTCCTGATCGCCGCCATTTTTTTCTTCGGTCGGCCGCGCAAGCAGGGGCAGGGCAAGCGCGTCGAGCCCGGAGCGGCCGGCCCCGGCGAGCGCAGAGCGCCCAGCCTGGCGGATGCCTTCAACCCTGACGGCAGCTCCCTGGACTATGGCAGCGATACGGTCAGCCAGCCGGAACTTGCCCTGCCGGGCAGCGAAGACGCCGAGCCTGACAACGACCTGGGCAGGCGCCCGGACCAGGACTTCGACAAGATCGTGTCGCTGTATGTCGCGGCGCGTGCGGGCCATATCCTGCGTGGCGAGGACATCGTGGTGGCTGCCGAGAAGACGGGCTTGATCTTCGGCCACATGGGCGTGTTCCACCGCCTGGTCGAGAACCATCCCGAGCGCGGGCCGATCTTCAGCATGGCCAATATCATGCAGCCGGGCAGCTTCGACATGGCCAGTATCCGCGAGCTGGAAACCCCGGCCATCGCCTTTTTCCTGACCCTGCCGGCGCCGCTGACCGCACTCGATGCCTGGGAAAAGCTGCTGCCGAACGTGCAGCGCATGGCAGAGCTGCTGGATGGCGTGATCCTGGACGACGGCCGCAATGCACTGGGCCGCCAGCGCATCATGCATATCCGCGAGGAGCTGCGGGCCTATGACCGCCAGCACGAAGCGCCGCCGCTGACCAAGGCCCCAAGGTGGTGAGCGGCTGAATTCTCCCTCCGGGAGAAGGTGCCCGAAGAGCGGATGAGAGCGTCAACCTGCGGGTTACCCCAGCGCTTCCGTGAACCGGAATTCTCCCGCCCTCATCCCGCGCTGCGCGCCACCTTCTCCCCGGGGGGGTGGGAGAAGGAACCAAAGCGGAATTTCCGATGACTAGCCCCACCGCCCGCGCTGCAGAACTCCGCCAGCAGCTCGAAGACGCCAACTACCGTTATCACGTGCTGGACGAGCCCGGCATCCCGGATGCCGAATACGACCGCCTGCTGCGCAAGCTGGACGAGCTTGAGTCAGCGCACCCCGAACTGCTGACTGCGGATTCGCCTACCCAGCGCGTCGGCAATGCGCCCTCGTCGAAATTCGCCGAAGTACGTCACGCCATCCCCATGCTGTCGCTTGGAAACGCCTTCAGCGAGGCCGAAGTGCGCGACTTCGTGCGCCGGATCCAGGAGAAGCTGGAGCGTCCGCAGCTGACATTTTCCGCAGAGCCGAAGCTGGATGGCCTTGCCATCAGCCTGCGCTATGAGCATGGCCGCTTCGTGCAGGGTGCGACCCGTGGTGACGGCAAGTCCGGTGAGGATGTGACCGCCAACCTGAGGACGGTCAAAGCGATCCCGCTGAAGCTGCGTGGAAAAAATTGGCCAGACGTGCTGGAAGTGCGCGGCGAGGTGTACATGCCGCGGGCCGAGTTTGAGGCCTTCAACCAGTACACACGCCTGCACGGCGGCAAGGCCCTGGCCAATCCACGCAATGGTGCCGCCGGTTCGCTGCGCCAGCTGGATCCCCGCATCACCGCCCAGCGACCGCTGGCTTTCTACGCCTATGGCACCGGACTGGTGGAAGGCGGGGAGTTGCCGGGCACCCATTCGCAAACCCTTGCGCAGCTGCGGCAATGGGGTTTCCCAGTGAGCGCGGAATCCGCGGTGATGGAAGGCGTACAGGGGCTGCTTGCGTACTACGAGCGCATCGGCGCAAGGCGTGATGCGCTGGGATTCGACATCGATGGGGTGGTCTACAAACTGGACGATACCGAAGGTCAGCGCGAGATGGGCTTTGTTTCCCGCGCGCCGCGCTGGGCCATCGCGCACAAGTTCCCGGCACAGGAACAGTCGACCACGGTCGAGGCGATCGAGATCCAGATCGGGCGTACCGGCGCCGCCACGCCCGTGGCAAGGCTGAAGCCGGTGCAGGTGGCGGGCGTGGTGGTCACCAACGCCACCCTGCACAACGCCGATCAGATCGCGCGACTGGATGTCCGTGTCGGCGATAACGTGATCGTGCGCCGCGCCGGCGACGTGATCCCGGAAGTGGCTGGGGTGATTCTGGAACTCCGTCCAGCGGGCACCCAGCCGTGGGTCATGCCCGCGCATTGCCCGATCTGCGGTTCGGAAATCCTGCGCGAGGAGGGTGAAGCGGTCTGGCGCTGTTCCGGCGAGTTGTCGTGTCCTGCGCAGCGAAAGGAAGCCATCCGTCATTTTGCCTCGCGCCGCGCCATGGACATTGAGGGGCTTGGCGATCGGCAGATCGAGGACCTGTCCGACCTGGGCTATCTGCAGTCGGTGGCCGACCTGTACAAGCTGACGCTCGATGACCTGCTGGAGATGAAGCGGCGGGTCGACGAGCGTGACGGCACCACCCCCGAAACGGTGAAGGCAGGCAAGGTGGCCAGCAAGTGGGCGGAAAACCTGATCGAGGCCATCGACCGCAGCCGCAGGACCACGCTGGAGCGCTTCCTGTTCGGGCTGGGCATCAAGCACGTCGGCGAAAGCACGGCCAAGTCCCTGGCCCTGTGGTTCGGCGATCTGGCCACGATCCGCGAGCTGCCGTGGCCATTCTTCAAGCTGGTGCCGGATATTGGCGGAGAAGTGGCACGCTCGCTAGGTCATTTCTTCGATCAGACGGGCAATCAGCAGGTCATTGGCGCATTGCTGGCACGTGGAGTTGTGATCACCGATACGCATCCGCCCTCGTCCCAGCTGAGGGACGGCCTGAATCTAGCCACGCTACTGGTCGGTTTCGATATTCCCAAGGTCACGAAAGCTCGCTCCGAGCAGATAGCAGCCTCCTTTGCTTCGATCCATGAGCTCCGGAATCGCGACCCGAATTCGATTGCCGAGGCTGGGATTCCGAAACTCGTTGCAGAATCCCTTGCAGATTGGCTCGCCTTGAACGACGTCTTGGCGACGAAATCACAAGATTCTCTCGACAGTCTGTTATCCGGCTTGTCGGGGTCAGAGGACAAGTCCTCTGGCCCACTGGAAGGAAAGACCGTCGTCCTTACCGGCGGCCTGGCCTCGATGAGCCGTGAGGAAGCCGGTGCGAAGCTCGAAGCACTGGGTGCCAAGCTCGCGGGCAGCGTGTCAAAGAAAACCCATCTGCTGGTCGCCGGCGAAGCCGCGGGCTCCAAGCTGGCCAAGGCCCAGCAACTC
>JAJAZJ010000328.1 GCA_026785795.1 Pseudoxanthomonas sp. | reverse complement strand
TAATTGCAATCTGCGACGTGCATATCGTGGCTTCGCCCAGGGCGGGTCAAGACCCGCCCGCCTGATGGGGATTGCACCGGCCCGCTTTTCGGAAGGGAGGTCTTGACCCGCCATGGGGTGTTCGTATGGCGGGCCGGTCGCGTTGACAACCCCGGTACCAACGGGTCAGCATCATTTCGTACTCCCATAGCTCAAAGGAACCAGAACACATGTTCAATCACATCATGGTGGGCACCAACGACATCGCGCGTTCCGCGAAGTTCTACGGTACGGTGCTCGGTATGCTGGGCGTGGGCGCGCCGGTGACAAACCGTTCACCCAGCGGCCACATGCGGCTGTTCTATCGCCACGCCGGCAACACCTTTTCCGTCAGTGAGCCGATCGACGGCGGGCCGGCCACGTGCGCCAACGGCGCAACCATCGGCTTCAAATGCACATCGCCTGAGCAGGTTCAGGAATTCCACGACACCGCCGTCGCCGCCGGTGGCACGTCCGTCGAAGAGCCACCCGGCCTGCGCAGCGGCGAGATGGGCCAGCTGTACCTGGCCTACGTACGCGACCCCGACGGCAACAAGCTCTGCGCGATCTACCGGCCCAAGTGACTCCCGTAGGGTGGGCTGAAGCCCACCGCCGTTCGCCTGGTTTCCGGGCGAAGCGTGGAACGGCCCCGGCACGCCCTGAAAGCGCCGCCCGCCCGCCCAGTTTAGGTAGACTGCCCGCTGGCTTGGGAGGAGCTCCGCTGATGCTGATTCGCTTGATGATGATTGGCCTGCTTTGGCTGGCCGCCGGATTCGGGGCCCAGGCCCAGGACCTCGCCGCCGCGCCCGCCGCCGCGCCTACGCTGGCCGAAAAGGTCGACGCGGCCGTGCGGCCAGTGGCCGACGCGGTCTCGGGATTCATCTTCGTTTCGGTGCGGGTAGGCGGTACCGATGACGCGCCGGTGAGGTTCCCGCTGATCGTCGGCTGGCTGATGCTGGCCGCAGTGGTCTTCACGTTCTACTTCCGATTCATCAACATCCGCGGCTTCAAGCACGGTTTCGACCTCATCCGCGGCCGCTACAGCGACCCGACCAGCGCCGGTGAGGTCAGCCACTTCCGGGCGCTGACGTCCGCGGTGTCCGGCACCGTGGGCCTGGGCAACATCGCCGGCGTCGCGATCGCCATCACCATCGGTGGCCCGGGCGCCACGTTCTGGATGATCCTGGCCGGGCTGCTGGCCATGTCCTCGAAGTTCGTCGAGTGCACCCTGGGCGTGATGTACCGGATCGAAAAGCCCGACGGCACCATTTCCGGTGGACCGATGTACTACCTGAGCCGCGGCATCGCTGCGAACTATCCCAAGGCGGCCGGGTTCGGCATGGTGCTGGCGGTGGTGTTCGCGGTCTGCACCATGCTGGGCGCGATCGGCGCCGGCGCGATGTTCCAGGCCAACCAGGCCTACGCGCAGCTCGCCAACGTCACCAACGGCGGCATTCCCAACGGCGGCCTGTGGTTCGGGCTGGTGTATGCGGTGTTGGGTGGCTTCGTGGTGATTGGCGGCATCACCCGCATCGGCAGCGTCACCGCGCGCCTGGTGCCGGCGATGGCGGGGCTGTACCTGCTGGGCTCGCTGTTTGTCATCTTCACCAACCTGCCGCAGCTGCCGGGTGCCTTCCTGGCGATCTGGGATGGGGCGTTCACCGCCGACGGCGTCACCGGTGGCGTGATCGGCGCCATGATCCAGGGCTTCCGCCGGGCGTTTTTCTCCAACGAAGCCGGCCTGGGTTCGGCGGCGATCGCGCATTCGGCGGTCAAGACCCGCGAGCCGCTGAGCGAAGGCTTCGTCGCCCTGTGGGAACCGTTCATCGACACGGTGGTGATCTGCACCATGACCGCGCTGGTGATCATCATCACCAACCAGCACATCGTGGGCGGCGCCGACGGCGTGCTGCTGACGTCCAACGCGTTCGCCACGGTGTCAAGCTGGTTCCCGTACGCGCTGGTGTTCGTCGTGCTGCTGTTCGCATTCTCGACCACCATCACCTGGGCCTACTACGGCGCCAAGGCCGCCAGCTTCCTGTTCAAGGAATCGAAGGTGGCGCTGTACGGCTTCAAGGTCTTCTACCTGGCGATGGCGGTGGTGGGTTGCACCATGCCGCTGGCCAGCATCGTGGACATCGCCGACAGCCTGATATTCATCATGGCCATTCCGAACCTGATCGGCGTCTACCTGCTGATGCCGGTGGTGAAACGCGAGCTCGCCAGCTACCTGGCGCGCCTGAAGTCGGGCGAGATCGCCCGCACCGACGGGGTCCCGGCCCGCTGACTGGATTCGCCAGCCAGCCCCTGAAACGGGAAAACGGGGGTCGGGGTACGCTTTCCCTGGAAAGGTACTCCGCCCCCTGTTTTTTGAATCACGCGTTCCGCCGCGTAGTCACGGCTCAGCCGCTACAGGCATCATCACTTCGTTTCGCCGCAGGAACCAAAGCGTCCACGGCGGGTTGTACTGGGCCAGGGACACCTGGCCGGTCGCACGCAAACCATGGGTCCGCATCGCCGCGGCCAACTCCTCGGATTTCGCCTCGACATCGTTTTGGCGGGCCAGTCCGGAAAACCGGAGCGCGGCGAAACGTTCCGGCGGCAGGCCTCGCAAACGAACCTGTGGGTCGTTGGGCTCGGGAAGCGTATCCAGGGTGTAGCCGGCTGGCATCGTGAATTGCACCGTCCAGGTCCCGGCGTTCTGCGTCTGGGTGACGGGCGCGGTCATTGCGATCTTTTCGCTGGTGGGCTGCTGCGCCACTGGCGTCGTCATGGCAATGCTTTGACGGCGCTTGTTGCCGCCGAAAATGTAGCCGGCGAGCAGGCGAAAGCCCTTGTTGGCGGCTTCCTTCTGGTCGCCGCTGACGGTCACCTCGGCAACCACCAGCGCCGGGTAGTCGCGCACTTCGAAATCGCCCTCCTGCAGGACGGTCTTGAAGGCAGGTTCCTCGACGGCCATGGCTGGGCTCCCAAAAAGTGAAAACGCCAGGACTGCGCTCAGAAGAATGCGTTCTCGGATCATCTGAATACCCAGCTAGGCTTCGAATACGCCGACCGATACCCGTACAAGGGTCAATTGAGCCACGGTGAGGACAATGAACGCATTCTCCGCCTTCGGCGTGAACGCGTTTTCACCCAGGGAAAGAAGTGACGGGCCATAGGGTGGGCTCAAGGCCACCACCGTTTCCATCCATTCCGCTTGCCGGGTTGCTATCGCTCAGCCCACGCGCGCGCCACGGCTTGCGTCAGCTCGTGTGCTGCAGGAAGAAGCGCAGCATTTCGGCTGAAGCATCGGGGCCACGCGGATCGGTGTAGGTGCCGCTCGCACTGCCGCCCATCCACGCGTGGCCGGCGCCGTGCACTCGCCAGTCCTCCACCACCGGCTTGCCCGAGGCATCGTGGTAGATCCGGCGCGTGTAGCGGCGACCACCGCTGGCGGTGCCCTCGCTGCAGCTGTGCAAGGCCGGCTTTTCACCTTTACCTCCGGCGACCTGCGCCGCGATCAACACACTGTTGGCGGGCTTGACCGTGTGGTCGCTGTCGCCGTGGAAGACGATGGTGGGCGGGGACCGCACCACGCCTTCGTGCGCGCCGGCGAAGCTGCGGCCCTTCATCGCGGTGAAGGCCGAACCCACGTCGTGCGCCGCCGCATACGGCAGCCCCGAATGCGCGCCCACCGCGGCATAGAGTTCGGGATAGCTACGGCCCAGGATAACCGCCATGGCCGCACCGGCGGACAGGCCCGCAACGTACACGCGGCGTGGGTCCACGCGATGGCTGGCCACGATCTGCCGGGTGATGCCTGCAAGCAGCGCCGGTTCGCCCGCGTCCCGCCCCTGATCCTGGCGGCGGAACCAGTTCCAGCACCGGGTGGCGTTGGCGCTGGCCGACTGTACCGGGTAGGCCACCAGCAACCCCTCAACGTCTGCCAGCGCGTTCATGCGCGTGCCCGCGGCGAAATCGTCGGCTGACTGGGTGCAGCCATGCAGCATGATCACCAGCGGATAACGCCGCGACGTTTGCGCTGAATAGTCGGCCGGAAAATACAGCTTGTAGGCGTGCGTGCCGGTGTCCGAGGCGAACGAGCAGGTTACGAACTCGCCTGCCTCCGCGTCAGCCGCCGCTTGGGGCGGCGCGGGTTTCTCTCGCGCTTCGGGCGCGCTCGCGGTGGCAGCCACCGACGCTGGCGGCGACGCGGAATCCAGCGCTGCCGTCTCCACCGGTAGCGGGCTGCGCAGCAGGCCGGCCTGGGTCAGCGCGTGGTTGATGATCCCCGCGACCCCGTGCGCCGGACCGCCCGCGCGTTTCAGTCCTGCCGAGGCCAGAGCGTCGTTGATGGTCTTGCCGATACGCGCGTCCAAAGCAGGTGTAGCCCGGTCGCCACGTGGATGGACGTTTAGGCGCGCAAGCACGTTATCTAGAAGCTTCAAAAGTGAATACCTGTGGTGACAAAGGACGTTGGCGTACTGCTGCACCGCAGCATGGACTCACCATCGCCAAATCGGCGTTACTTTCGGATGACGGCCACGGGTTCGACTCGCCAGATTTGTCTAGCGAACGACCAAGTAAAGGG
>JAJAZJ010000327.1 GCA_026785795.1 Pseudoxanthomonas sp. | reverse complement strand
GCGCTGCGGCGGGCCGGACATCCGCCCCATCGCAGTCGCTGGGCTGGTGCTGAAGTGATGCATCAGTTGCCGTAGTACAGCTGGTATTCGAGCGGGTGAGGCCGGGATGCTTGCGCGGCACTGCCGCGCATCCCAGCCGAACGCACGCCGCGCTGCGGCGGGCCGGACATCCGCCCCATCGCAGTCGCTGGGCTGGTGCTGAAGTGATGCATCAGTTGCCGTAGTACAGCTGGTATTCGAGCGGGTGAGGCCGGGATGCTTGCGCGGCACTGCCGCGCATCCCGGCCGAACGCACGCCGCGCTGCGGCGGGCCGGACATCCGCCCCATCGCAGTCGCTGGGCTGGTGCTGAAGTGATACATCAGTTGCCGTAGTACAGCTGGTATTCGAGCGGATGGGTCGCGGCGCGGAACTTGGTCACTTCCTGCATCTTCAGCGCGATGTAGCTGTCGATGAAGTCGTCGCTCATCACCCCGCCGGCCTTGAGGAACTCGCGGTCGGCGTCCAGCGCTTCCAGCGCCTGGTCCAGGCTGGAGCAGACCTGCGGGATGTTCTTCTCTTCTTCGGGCGGCAGGTCGTAGAGGTCCTTGTCGGACGGCTCGCCCGGGTCAATCTGGTTCTTGATCCCGTCCAGGCCGGCCATCATCAGCGCGGTGAAGGTCAGGTAGCCGGTCTGCAGCGGATCGGGGAAGCGCATTTCGATGCGCCGCGCCTTGGGGTTCGACACCCACGGGATGCGGCACGATGCGGAGCGATTGCGCGCCGAGTAGGCCAGCATCACCGGCGCCTCGAAGCCCGGCACCAGGCGCTTGTAGCTGTTCGTGCCGGAGTTGGCGAACGCGTTGATCGCCCTGGCGTGTTTGAAGATGCCGCCGATGTACCACAGCGCCAGCTGCGACAGGCCACCGTAGCCGTCGCCGGAGAACAGGTTGTGGCCGCCCTTGGCCAGCGACTGGTGCACGTGCATGCCGCTGCCGTTGTCGCCCACGATCGGCTTGGGCATGAAGGTGGCAGTCTTGCCGTTGCGGAAGGCCACGTTCTTGACGATGTACTTCATGGTCAGCAGTTCGTCGGCTTTTTTCACCAGCGAGTTGAACTTGGTGCCGATCTCGCACTGGCCCGCGGTGGCGACTTCGTGGTGGTGCACTTCGACTTCGATGCCGACCGCCTCCAGCGTCTTGCACATCTCGGCGCGGATATCGTGCAGGGTATCGGCCGGGGCGACGGGGAAGTAGCCGCCTTTTACGCCCGGGCGGTAGCCGCTGTTGCCGCCTTCGTACTTGGTGCCGGTGTTCCAGGCCGCTTCCTCGGACTCGATCTTGAAGAAGGTGTTGCCCATGTCGTTGGCATAGCGCACGGAATCGAAGATGAAGAATTCCGGTTCCGGGCCGAAGAACGCCTGCTCGGCGATGCCGCTCGACTTGAGGAACGCTTCGGCGCGCTTGGCGATGCCGCGCGGGCAGCGCGAGTAACCCTGCATGGTTGCCGGGTCCAGGATGTCGCAGGCCAGCACTACGGTGGGGTCGGCGGTGAACGGATCCAGGTACGCGGTGCTGGCGTCGGGCAGCAGGACCATGTCGGATTCATTGATGCCCTTCCAGCCGCTGATCGAGCTGCCGTCGAACATGCGCCCGTCCTCGAACAGGGCGGCGTCGACAATATTGGCCGGGAAGGTGACGTGGTGCTGGATGCCGCGCGCATCGGCGAAGCGCAGGTCCACGAACTCGACCTTGTTGTCCTTGATCAGCTTTTCTACTTTGTCCGCAGACATCTTGAACCTCGGTTGGGCGATGGGATGACGGTTCCATTGCAAGCTGCGTGCCAAGCCTGAAACCCCTTCAAGTGCCTGATTTGCATGCACTGACAGCGCGAGGCCGTATCCTTTTCGCACGCTAGTGGTGCGTCATGAATCAAGAACGCACTAAATCGGTGCCCATGGAAATCCACTATCCTTGCCTGCCGGCCCCGCACCTGGGCGGGCGCTGCGTCCAACTGCACGTCCCCACCCACCGCCCCAATCCCCGACCGCATGAACGATCTGCTTGCCGCCCTCCTGCTGGGCATCATCGAAGGCATCACCGAGTTCCTGCCGATCTCCAGCACCGGGCACCTGTTGATTGCCCAGCACTGGCTGGGCGCTCGCTCGGACCTGTTCAATATCGGCATCCAGGCCGGCGCGATCCTGGCGGTAGTGCTGATCTACCGGGAGCGGCTGTGGGAACTGCTGGTCGGCTTCCACAAGCCGGCCAACCGCGACTACGCGCTGAAGCTGGGCGCGGCGTTCGCGGTCACGGCCGTGCTGGGGGTGCTGGTCAAGCAGCTGGGCTGGCAGCTGGACGACGCCCTGGGCCCGATTGCCTGGGCGCTGATCCTGGGCGGTGTCTGGATGCTGGTCGCCGAGCACTTCGCGGCCAAGCGTGCGCGGGTGCTGGGCGAGCGCAGTACCATCACCTGGACGGTGGCAATCCTGGTGGGCATTGCGCAGGTGGTGGCCGGGGTTTTTCCCGGTACGTCGCGCTCCGGGGCCACCATCTTCGTCGCCCTGCTGGCCGGTACGACCAACCGCGCTGCGGCCACCGAGTTCGCATTCCTGGTAGGCATTCCCACGATGTTCGCGGCCAGCGCCTATGAACTGCTGAACGTGGTCCAGGCCGGTACGGCCGCAGACGAAGACTGGGCGGCGTTTGCGGTGGCGTTCGTGGCCAGCGCGGTGACTGCGTTCATCGTGGTGAAGTGGCTGTTGGGCTATATCCAGACCCACCGATTCACTGTCTTTGCCGTGTACCGCATAGCGTTAGGCGCGACGCTGCTGCTGCTGGTGCCGGCCGTCGCCTGAAAAGGCCGCAGCCGTCGGTCAGCATTGCGTTGCAAACCCCTCTTGCGCCGCTGACCCGTATCAAGTTTGGCGTACGTCCAACCGTGTCCCTACCTCGACTGGAGCCCCGCATGAAACGCACTCTCCTCCTTATGCTGCCGCTTGCGCTGGCGGCCTGTACCAAGCCTCCCGTGGACGCCGGCACCGCCGCACCGGCCGCCACCCCTGCGACCACCGTGGCTGCTGCCCCGGCGCCGGATGCCACCACCACCTTGGGCGCTTATCACTGGCAGCTCACCAATGCGACGGCGGCCAACGGCACCCGCATCGGCGCACTGTTCGTGCGCGCCGACGCGCCGGTGCAGATTGACTTCATGGATGGCCGCCTGGCCGTCAGCAACACCTGCAACCGGATGATGGGCGGCTTCACCCTGGCCGGCGAACGGCTGACCATCGACCCGCTGGCCTCCACCATGGTGGCCTGCACCGATCCCGCGCTGTCGGCGCTGGACCAGGAGCTCGGCAAGCGGCTTGAAGACACGTTCACCCTGGGACTGCAGGCCGACGATGACCCGGTGCTGACCCTGACCACTGCCGGCGCCGACGTGCTGACTTTCACCGGCAAGCCCACCGCGCAGACCCGCTTCGGTGGCCCCGGTGAAACCGCCTTCCTTGAAGTCGGCCCGCAGGCCAAGCCCTGCAGCCACCCGCTGATCCCGGACAAGCAGTGCCTGCAGGTGCGCGAGATCCAGTTCGATGCCAACGGCATCCGCACCGGCACGCCGGGCGAGTTCCAGCCGCTGTACCAGGACATCGAGGGCTTCAGCCACGAAGCCGGCACCCGCAACGTGGTGCGCGTGAAGCGCTTCAACGTGGCCAGCCCGCCGGCCGATGGCGCATCGATCGCCTACGAGCTGGACATGGTGGTGGAGTCGGAAACGGCGAAGTAAACAGTATTGCTCGCCTGCGATGCGGGAGCGGCGAGTGCAGCTTCTGCGTTGACAGGAACCCACCGGTAGGCGCGCCCTTTGTGCCCTGTGGGTAGATGGGCGCGAGCTCCTGAGG
>JAJAZJ010000326.1 GCA_026785795.1 Pseudoxanthomonas sp. | reverse complement strand
GAACAGCACCAGGCCGAAAGCGGTGATGTGGAACAGGTACCAGAAATAGCCGGGGTCACGCAGCGTCAGCCACATGACCAGGTTGTAGATGAATAACGCCAGCAGGATGCCGTAGTACAGGCCGATGGCGAATTGGGCGTCGCCCGACTGCTGGATGAAGGCGGCCGGGGAATACAGTTTCAGCGGCACCTGCATGGAGCTTTCGCTCTGCACCCGGACCAGCACGCTGACCGGCTGGCCTTGGGGAAGGTCCAGCCAGAAATTGGGGTACCGGTAGCGGATGTTGCGCTGATCGAAGGGCAGGTGGTCGCCGCCCGCCTGGTGGACCACCCTGCCGTCAGGGTAGATCGCGTGCACGTCGATGCGGTCACTCAACGCGTACTCCTGCACCAGCAGCCACTGTGGTTCCGGGCTGTCCGCGTTCAGCAGGCGGATGTGGAACCAGTGGGCGCCGTCCTGAAAGCCGAACGATGTATTGCCGTTTACTAGCGGCTGGAACCGCCCGTTTTCCAGGTGCAGGGTGGCCACGCCCAAGTCATCGTCGCCGGCTTTGTCGTGGTAGTAGACGGTATGGGCCGCCAGCGACGCCTGGCCCCTGCTGGCGGTGAGTTCAAGCGGCGCCGGGGCCACGGACGACGCGCCCGCGACGCCGGCCAGGGCCAGCAGGGCCAGTGCGCCTATCCGCCAGATCACGGTCATTGCTTCGCCCCCCGGTTGCCGCCAGTGCTGCATCCGTCTGCGCGGCTTGCGGGGAGTGTACCCTCGCGCGTTCGGGCAGGTCCGCTTTTGCCCCTGGAATCAATTCGGCCCGCCGTGGTTGCCCACTGCGGGCGTTCTAACGCAGGGCTTGACCTCCTGGGGCCGTTGCACTAATGTACTAACACGTTATTACATTATTGCATTAGCCTAGTCGATGAAGCGCCGTCTTTCCAGCAACGCAGAAGCACTGCCCCAGGCCCAGCAGGGGCTGGCGCGGGCGCTCGCGGCCCTGAAAACACAGGCGGACGCGCAGGCTTTCCTGCAGGATCTGTGCACGCCGGCGGAGCTGGAGGCCATGTCGGACCGCTGGCGGGTGGTGCCGCTGCTGTTGAAGGGCGTGCCGTACCGCGAAATCCACGATCTCACCCAGGTCAGCGTCACGACGATCGGCCGGGTGGCCCGTACCCTGGAGCAGGGCGCCGGTGGCTACGCTGCCGCCCTGCGCGGTCTGTCGTCCCGCAAATCAGCGCCCGCCCACTGAGCCCGCCCCTGATGAGCCCTACTGTCGTACCTGCGACGCGCGATCGCCTGCGCATCGCCATCCAGAAAAGCGGACGCCTGGCCGAGCCGGCGCGCGCGCTGCTTTCGGCCTGTGGGCTGAGCTGGCGCGAAAGCCGGGACAAGCTGTTCTGCTATGGGGAATCGCTGCCGGTGGATCTGCTGCTGGTCCGTGACGACGATATCCCGGGCTTGATCGCCGACGGCGTCTGCGATTTTGGCGTGGTTGGCCGCAACGAACTGGACGAGCAGGCCGGCGCGCGCGCGCGCAACGGCTTGCCGGCCGCCTACCGCGAGTTCCGCGGGCTGGGGTTTGGCGCTTGCCGGTTGATGCTGGCCGTTCCCGAGGACTGGCAGTGGACCGGTCCGACCCAGCTACAGGGGCTGCGCATTGCCACAAGCTATCCGTCGATCCTGGCCAACTGGCTGCAAGCGCAGGGCGTGGACGCGCGCGTGGTCGAGCTGTCTGGTTCGGTCGAGATCGCGCCGAAACTGGACACCGCCGACCTGATCTGCGACCTGGTGTCCAGCGGCGCCACCCTGGCCGCCAACCAGCTCAAGCCGGTGCACACCTTGCTGGACAGCGAAGCGGTGCTGGCCGGGCCGGTGCGCGAGCATGACGACCAGCGCGCCGACCTGGCCGCCATGCTCCTGCGGCGCATGGACGGGGTGCTAAAAATGAAGGACAGCAAGCTGCTGATGTTCCGCGCCGAGCGCGAGCGCGTCTCCGAGCTGATGCGCCTGCTGCCCGATGCCGATCCGCCGACTTATCTCGCCGCCGATGTGCAGGGGCCGCTGTCGCTGCAGACGATGTGTCATGGCTTGATCACCTGGCAGCGGCTCGAAGAGCTTGAGCGCGCCGGGGCCCAGGGATTGATGGTGCTGTCGGTAGAGAGGTCGCTGGCATGAATACGGCAGCCATCCGTTGCCTTGAATGGTCAGCGCTGGACGCCGGGCAGCGGCGCGCGGCGCTGCAGCGCCCGGTGCAGCGGGTGGCAGCGGCTACGCGCAGCGCGGTAGCCGACCTGCTGGAGGAAGTGCGAACCGGCGGTGATGCCGCGCTGCGTGAGATCACCCTGCGCCATGACAAGGTGGCCTTGCAGCGTTTCGAGGTGGGCGAGGACGAATTCGCCCGCGCCGAGCTGCAGGTGGACCAGGCGCTGAAGGAAGCCATGGTCCAGGCGGCCGCGCGCATCGAGGCCTTCCATCGGGCCGGCATGACCCAACCCTACGCGGTGGAAACCGCGCCGGGCGTGGTCTGCGAGCGCATAGTGCGGCCTATCCGCCGGGTTGGGCTGTACGTGCCGGCCGGTACGGCGCCGCTGCCGTCCACGGCGCTGATGCTCGGCATACCCGCACGCCTGGCGCAGTGCGGTGAAGTGGTGCTGTGCACGCCGCCGCGCAGCGACGGTAGCGCCGATGCGACGGTGCTGGTGGCTGCGCGCCTGACTGGAGTATCGCGCGTGCTCAAGCTGGGCGGCGCGCAGGCCATTGCGGCCATGGCGTTTGGCACCGAATCGATTCGCAGCTGCGACAAACTGTTCGGCCCGGGCAACAGCTATGTGACCGAGGCCAAGCAGCAGGTGGCGCGCGGCGGCACGGTCGCCATCGATATGCCGGCAGGACCTTCCGAAGTCCTGGTCATCGCCGACCGTGGTGCCAATCCAGCATTCGTGGCCTCCGATCTGCTGTCGCAGGCCGAGCACGGCGTGGACTCGCAGGTGCTGCTGCTGTCCGACGATGCCACGCTGCTGCAGCAGGTGCAGCAGCAGCTGGAACTGCAGCTGGCAGCGCTGCCGCGCGCGGCCATGGCCGGGGCTGCGCTTGCCGGCTCGCGCCTGATCAAGGTCGACACCCTGGCGCAGGCGTTCCAGATCAGCAACGACTACGCGCCCGAGCATCTGATCCTCGCCCTGCGCGAGCCGCGCGCGTGGCTGGACAGTGTGCAGGTGGCCGGCTCGGTGTTCCTGGGCGATTACACGCCCGAGGCCCTTGGCGACTACTGCAGCGGCACCAACCACGTCCTGCCCACCAGCGGCGCGGCGGCGGCCTACAGCGGGGTCAGCGTGGCCAGCTTCCAGAACCTGGTCAGCGTGCAGGCCGCCAGCCGTGCGGGCATTGCCGGCATCGGGCCCTGCGCGGTGACCCTGGCCCGCGCAGAAGGGCTGGACGCGCACGCCAACGCGGTGCTGCTGCGGTTGCAGGAAGCAGGCGCATGAGCAGCGTGCTGGAACTGGTGCGTGCCGACCTGCGCGGCTTCACCGGCTACAAGTCCGCGCGCACCGAGGCCGTGCAGGGTGAGATATGGCTGAACGCGAACGAGTCCGCGTGGGCCAATCCTGGTGATCCGCTCGGAACCAGTCGTCGCTACCCCGAGCCGCAGCCCGCCATGCTGCGCTCGGTGCTGGCCGCAGTGTATGGGTGCGAGGAATCGCAGCTGCTGATCGGCCGCGGCAGCGACGAGGCCATCGACCTGCTGGTGCGCGCCCTGTGCAATCCGGGCCGGGATTCGGTGGTAGTTACGCCGCCGGTGTTTGGCATGTATGCGGTGTGTGCGCGGCTGCAGGATGCAGCGCTGGTCGAGGTCCCCCTGCACGATGGGGCGGATGGTTTCCAGGTCGACCTGGACGGCATCGCAGCCGCTGCGCTGGGTGCGCGGGCCAAGCTGGTGTTCCTGTGCTCGCCATCCAACCCCACCGGCGCCGTGGTCGCGCTTGCGGACATCGCGCGCCTGGCCGCTAGCCTGCATGGAACCGCGCTGCTGGTGGTGGACGAAGCCTATGGCGAATTCTCCGACCTGGATTCTGCCGTCACGCTGTTGGCGCAACACACCAATATCGCGGTGCTGCGCACGCTGTCCAAGGCCCATGCGTTGGCTGCGGCACGCATCGGCGTGTTGATCGCCGACCCGGCGCTGATCGCGCTGTTGCGCCGCTGCCAGGCCCCGTATCCGGTGCCCACGCCCTGCGCAGAGCTTGCGCTGGCGGGCCTGGCTGGCCCGGCGCTGGTAGAAACTGCAGGCCGCGTGGCCATGGTCCGGTCCGAGCGCGAACGCCTGCGGGCTGCGCTCGAGCTGTTGCCAGGAGTGTTGCGCGTTTATCCGTCACAGGGCAACTACCTGCTGGCACGCTTCCGCGATGCCGATGCCGCCTTCAATGCGCTGCTTGCAGCCGGCGTGGTGGTGCGTGACCAGCGCGCTGCGCCGCAGCTGGGTGACGCGCTGCGCATCACCGTGGGATCGCCAGAACAGAATGACCGGGTCATCGCGGCCCTGCGCGCCAAGGAGATCGCCGCATGACCCCCATATTGTTCATCGATCGCGACGGCACCCTCATCGAAGAGCCGGACGATTTCCAGATTGACGACTACGCCAAGCTCCGCCTGGTGCAGGACGTGGTGCCCGCGCTGCTCAAGCTGCGTGATGCCGGCTATCAGTTCGTGATCGTCAGCAACCAGGATGGGCTGGGCAGCGAGGCCTATCCGCGTGAGGCCTTCGACGGACCCAACAGCCTGATGCTGCAGATCTTCCAGAGCCAGGGCATCGTGTTTCGCGATGTGCTGATCGACTGCAGCTGGCCGCATGACAATGCGCCCACGCGCAAGCCGGGCATCGGCCTGGTGCTGCCCTACCTGCAGGACCGCAGTATCGACTGGACCCGCTCGGCCATGGTCGGCGACCGCAGCACCGACATCGAATTTGCCGACAACCTGCGTATTCGCGGGTTCCAGCTCAGGACCGAACAGTTTGGCGGTGAGTGGGACTGGAACGGGATTGCCCACCAGCTGGCCGACGCACCGCGCCGTGCAGCGGTCGAGCGCAACACCAGGGAAACCCGCATCCGCGTGGAGGTGGACCTGGACCGCACTGCCGACCCGGTCATCAGCACCGGCCTGCCGTTCTTCGACCATATGCTGGAACAGGTGGGCAAGCACGGCGGTTTCGCGCTGCAGGTGCGCACCGAAGGCGACCTGCACATTGACGAGCACCACACCGTGGAGGACACCGCCCTGGCCCTGGGCCAGGCGCTGAAGGAGGCGCTTGGAGACAAGCGCGGGATCGGGCGCTATGGCTTCACCCTGCCCATGGACGAGACCCTGGCCAGCGCCGCGCTGGATTTAAGTGGGCGCCCGTATTTCATTTTCAGCGGCGAGTTCAGGCGCGAACGCGTGGGCGACCTGCCGACCGAACTGGTGCCGCATTTCTTCCGTTCGGTATGCGACGCATCGGGGCTCAACCTCAACCTGCAGGTAAGCGGCGACAACGATCACCACAAGGTCGAAGCCTGCTTCAAGGTGTTCGCACGCGCGCTGCGCCAGGCCATCCGCCGCGAAGGCGCGGAGCTGCCCAGCACCAAGGGCACGCTCTGATGCAGGTGGTGCTGGTGGACGCGGGCGGGGCCAACATCGGTTCGGTGCTGTTTGCCCTGCAGCGGCTGGGCGTGGAGGCCACGCTGAGTGCTGACGCTGGAGTCATCCGCGGCGCGGATCGGGTAATCCTGCCTGGCGTCAGCACCGCGGCCATGGTCATGGGACGGCTGCGCGAACTGGACCTGGTCGATACCCTGCGTACGCTGGAAAAGCCACTGTTGGGCGTATGCGTGGGCATGCAGCTGCTGTACGAACGCTCCGAAGAAGGTGACGTCGAGTGCCTGGGCCTGCTGCCCGGCAAGGTGTGCAAGCTGCCCGGCAGCGCATCGCTGCGTATCCCGCACGTGGGCTGGAACACCCTGCAGTCAGTACGCAACTCCACGCTCGCTGACGGCATCGCAGGCGGCGATCACGCCTATTTCGTCCATAGCTATGCGGCGCCGGTGACGGCCGACTGCGTGTTCTCCAGCGAACATGGCCAGGCATTCGCGGCGGTGGTGCAGCGCGGGCGCGTGGCTGGAGCGCAGTTCCACCCGGAACGGTCCGCGGGCGTGGGTGCGCGCCTGCTGCAGAACTTCATCGAGCAGGGACTGGCATGAGCGGGTTCACCGTCTATCCGGCGATCGACGTCCGCGCCGGGCGCGTGGTGCGCCTCGCCCAGGGGGACTACGCGCGGCAGATCGTGTACG
>JAJAZJ010000325.1 GCA_026785795.1 Pseudoxanthomonas sp. | reverse complement strand
GTTCGGTGTCGCCGCCCACGCCCAGCGCGGCGCCGACCAGCAGGCGCTCGTGCAGGTCCTTGGCCGAATCGGGGAAGTCGCGCGCCTTCTGGATGTCCTTGACCGTGATCAGTCCGCGCAGGGCGAACTGGTCGTTGACCACCAGCACTTTCTCGATCCGGTGCTTGTGCAGCAGGCGCAGCACGTCTTCGTCGCTGGCGCCCTCGGCCACCGTCACCAGCCGATCCTTCTTGGTCATGATGTGGCGGACCGGATCGTCGAGTTCGGTTTCAAAACGCATGTCACGGTGGGTGACCAGGCCGACCAGCTGGCCGGCTGCGTCGACTACCGTGACCCCGGAGATGTTGCGCGCCGCGGTCAACGCCAGCACTTCGCGGATGGTGGTTTCCGGGCCGACCGTGATCGGGTCACGGATCACCCCGGATTCGAACTTCTTCACCTTGGCCACTTCAGCGGCCTGCTGCTGCAGGGTGAGGTTTTTGTGGATGATGCCAATGCCGCCCAGCTGGGCCATGGCAATGGCCAGGCGCGCTTCGGTGACGGTATCCATGGCGGCCGACACGATCGGCAGGGTCAGGCGCAGGCTGCGGGTCAGCTGGGTGCCCAGCGAGACGTCCTTGGGCAGGACCGTGGAGTGCGCGGGGACGAGGGAAACATCGTCGTAGGTGAGTGCTTCAGCCTGGATGCGGAGCATCGGCGGACCCGTTCAGTGGGGAAGCGCGTAATTGTACTGCGCCGCAGCGTCATGCGCATACCGCAGTGACCAAACCGCGCCGCCACGTGCGGGGGAAGTGCGTGAAAGCCGTTCGCAGGCTGCCCGCAGTCCTGCTAACCGGCTGACTCGGCCGCTTCGGTGGCCGCGAGGGTGTTCTGCATCAGGGTGGCGACGGTCATCGGCCCTACCCCGCCCGGCACCGGGGTGATCCAGCTGGCGCGTCGCGCGGCCGCCTCGAAACCCACGTCGCCCACCAGCCTGCCGTCGTCCAGGCGGTTGATGCCAACGTCTATCACTACCGAACCCGGCTTGACCCACTCCCCGGGAATCAGCCCCGGCTTGCCCGCGGCCACCACCAGGATATCGGCATCGCCCACCCGGTCCTGCAGCACTTGCAGGGGGGTGAACTTGTGGCAGCTGGTCACCGTGCAGCCAGCGATCAGCAGCTCCAGCGCCATCGGCCGGCCCACGTGGTTGCTGACCCCCACGATGGTCGCGTTCTGCCCGCGCACCGGGCGGTCCGTGTACCCCAGCAGGGTGGTGATGCCGCGCGGGGTGCAGGGCCGCAGCCCGAATTCGCGCAGGGCCAAATGCCCCACGTTCTGCGGGTGGAAGCCATCCACGTCCTTGCGCGGGTCGATGCGGTGGATCAGACGGCTGGCGTCGGCAATCCCCGGCAGCGGCAGCTGCACCAGGATGCCGTGGATGTTCGGATCGGCATTGAGCCGGTCGATCAGCGCCAGCAGTTCGGCTTCACGGGTGCCTGCCGGCATGTCGAAGTCATGGGCCAGGATGCCCACCTTCTCCGCCGCACGCCGCTTGTTCCGCACGTAAACGCCGGAGGCCGGGTCGCCGCCCACCAGCACCACCGCCAGTCCCGGCCTTGGCAGGCCGGCCGCCACGCGTGCGTCTACCTTGACCTTGAGCTCGTCGAGCAGGTGCTCGGCGATGCGTCGGCCGTCCAGTATCCGTGCAGGCGGGTAATCGGTCATCAATGGGTGTGAGGCCTTCAGTGGTCCCCATTGTCCCCGATTCCGCCGGCCCGATCACCCATGCGATGGAACGCAGACGCGGGTGCCTGACAGGATGCGACCACTTCAGCCCCCGCAGAATTGCGCGTAGTCGATATACCCCGGAAACACCGCGCCGGGCGCACAGATGACGCAATCAGGATCAGGCTGCAGCCGGGTTTCGCGGAAGCGCATGGACAGTGCGTCGAAGTGCAGCAGGCGTCCGGCCAACGACTCTCCCAGCGTCAGCAGCAGCTTGATGGCCTCGGTGGCCTGCAGCAGTCCGATTACTCCGGGCACCACGCCCAGCACGCCGGCCTCCGCACAATTCGGCGCGTCTTGCGGCGCTGGCGGCTGCGGGAACAGGCAGCGGTAGCACGGAGCCTGCCCGCGCTGTCGGCCGGCGTCGAATACGCTCACCTGCCCCTCGAAACGCTGCACGGCGCCGTAGACCAGCGGCTTGCCCAGCTTTACGCAGGCATCGTTCAGCAGGTAGCGCGCAGCGAAGTTGTCGGCGCCGTCGATCACCACGTCCACACCCTGCAGCAGGCGCTCCACGTTGGAAGCATCCACCCGCTTCTGGACGGCTTCGACGCGTGTGCCGGGATTCAGACCACGCAAGGTGGCCTGGGCTGAGGCTACTTTAGCTGCACCGATGCGCGCATCGGCATGCAGGACCTGGCGCTGCAGGTTGCTGCGCTCCACCACGTCGTCATCGGCAATGCGCAGGTGGCCGATGCCTGCCGCCGCCAGGTACAGTGCGGCCGGGGAACCCAGCCCGCCCGCACCGACGATCAGCACGCGCGCGGCCTGCAGCCTGCGTTGGCCGTCGACGCCGATTTCCGGCAGCCTGAGCTGGCGCGAATACCGATCGTTGAAATCGGCCTGTGCTGCCGACTGCGGCGGCAGCACCACGGGCAGGCCGTCGTCACGCCAGCGCGTGGTCCCGCCGATCACCGAATACAGCTGCAGGTAGCCGGCATCAAGCAGGGCTTGTGCAGCGCGCAGCGAGCGCCCTCCGCCCTCACAGATCAGCATCACCGCGCTGGCGCTATCGGGCAGATGCAGGGCCGGGTTGGCTTCCAGCTCGGCCAGCGCGATGCCGCGCGCGCCCTCGGCCTGGCCTCCGGCGCGTTCGTGGTCTTCGCGCACGTCCACCAGCGGCGTGCCGCGCAGCTGTTGCTCGCGGGCCTGTGCAGGGGTGATTTCGATGATGCTCATGGCCTGATTATTGCGCGCTTTGCGGATTACCTGCATCCACCCTCAGTACCGCAGGATCCCGACGATCCCACCATGCCGGTAGCTGCGCACCTACAGCCAGCAGGATCAGCGCATCGGCCGCGCCGCGCACGGAATGGCCGGTAGCGTTCGCGTTTACGCAGGACTGGCTATTTGCCGCGCTTGACGTGCTTGATCAGGCGCCGCTTCTTGGCGACCTGCTTGTCGGTCAGCACGTTCCGCTTGCCCTCATAGGGGTTCACCGAATCCTTGAAGATGAAGCGCACCGGCGTGCCGACCATCTTGAACCGCTTGCGGAAGAAGTTCTCAAGGTAACGCTTGTAGGACTCGGGCAACATCTTCAGGCGGGTGCCGTGGACCACGAAGGTGGGTGGATTGAGGCCTGCCGGGTGGGCAAAGCGCAGCTTGGGCGCATGCCCACGCACCGCCGGCGGCGGGTTGGTCTCGTAGGCCACTTCCAGCGCCTTGGTGACCTCGCTGGTGCCGTGTTCCTTGGTCGCCGAGGCGTGGGCGCGATGGATGGCGCGGAACAGCTCGCGCAGTCCCGAGCCGTGTTTGGCCGAAATACGCACGTTCTCGGCCCACTCCACGAAGCTGAGCTTGCGCGAGAGCATTGATTCAGTCTGCTCGCGCTGGTAGGTTTCAAGACCGTCCCATTTGTTGACCGCAATCACCAGGGCGCGCCCTGCATCCAGGATGGCGCCGAGAACGGTGGCGTCCTGGTCAGTCACGCCCTCGGTGGCGTCCAGCATCAGCACCGCGACCTGGCACTGCTCGATCGACTGCAGGGTCTTGATGATGCTGAAGATCTCGACCGCTTCCTCCACCTTGGATTTGCGGCGCAGTCCCGCGGTGTCGACCAGCCGGTACTGGCGGCCATCGCGCTCCATGTCCACCGCGATTGAATCGCGGGTGGTGCCGGGCACCTCCGAAGCGATCATCCGCTCCTCGCCCAGCAGGCGATTGAACAGCGTGGACTTGCCCACGTTGGGGCGGCCGACGAAGGCAATGCGGATCCGCGCCGGGTCGTTGTCCAGCTCTTCGGTGGTGCCTTCCTCCGGCAGCCGCGCATGGACTTCCTCCAGCAGCTCGTCGATGCCCTGGCGGTGCGCTGCGGATACCGTGATCACGTCGGTGAAACCGTAGCGGGAGAATTCCGATATCGCGGTGGATTCCTCCAGCCCGTCGATCTTGTTGATCACCAGCAGGGTGGGCCGCGAGGCCTTGCGCAGCCAGGTCAGGATGTCGTCGTCCAGGGTCGAAGCGCCTTCGCGCCCGTCCACGATGAACAGCACCAGGTCGGACTCTTCCGCGGCGGCCCGCGCCTGGCGAGCGGTGGCGCCGGCCAGGCCCTCTTCTTCCCCCGCGATGCCGCCGGTATCCACGACCATGAACGGATTTTCTTCGTCCAGGCGGCAGATGCCGTAGTTGCGGTCACGGGTGACCCCTGGCTGGTCGTGGACCAGTGCGTCGCGGGTCCGGGTCAGCGCGTTGAAAAGCGTCGATTTGCCGACGTTGGGACGGCCGACCAGTGCAACTAGGGGGAGCATAAGAAAAGCCGGAAATAGGGAGCGGAATGGGCCAGCGCCAGCGGCAGCCGGCACGGCTATGGATTATCCCCCATCCAGACGCAGGAGTTTGCGGTCAACGGACAGACGACAGCGGGCACGCGGTGGTGCCCGTTCGGCTGGTTGGAACCATCCGGACCGCGCTTACTGCAGGCGGAATGCGCTCAGGTTGCCGCTCACGCTCTGCACGATAAGGATGCCGTCGGCTTCGACCGGCTTGGCGCGCAGCGCGTCGCCGCCGACGCGCTGGCGTGCAGCCTGCTCGCCGTTGTCCAGGCGCAGCCAGTGCAAGTAGCCGTCGAAATCACCGACCACAGCAAAGTCACCTTGCACCGTGGGGGCGGTGAGCGATCGACGCGCCAGGCCGGGATTCGACCACAGGGGTGCACCGCTGAATTTGTCCAGGGCCCAGACCGTACCGGCAGGATCGGAGACCAGCACGCTGCCCGGGGCCAGGCCCAGGCCACCGGCGCCACCATTGTCGCGGGTCCAGATCGGTCGGCCGCTGGGCCCGTCGATGGCCAGCGTTTCCTTCTTGTAGCTGGTAGTGAAGATGGTGGTGCCATCCAGCACCGCAGCGCCATCGGCATCGGCCATGCGCTCAAGCTCGGTGCGGCCATCGGCCATGCCGACAATCTGGTTCCAGACCGGGCGGCCGTCGTTGAGACTCATCGCGGAAATGGTGCCGTCATCGTTGTTGACGAACAGCACGCCCGGGCCCAGGGTCACCGGCGCATTGCCGCGCACCGTCAGACTGGGAAGGTCCTGGTTGGAAAACCAGCGCCGTTCACCAGTGGCAGCGTCAAACGCGGTGACCCGGCCGTCGTTCGAACGCACCAGCACCAGGCCCTGCCCGATCACCGGCGCAGTAATCACCTCGTTGGGTACCCTGGCCTGCCAGCGCTCGGCGCCCGTGCTGGCATCCAGTGCGATCACATGCCCGTCCAGGCTCCCCACGACCACCAAGCCGTCACCGGCACCGGGGCCGCCGGAAATGCGCAGGTCCGACTCGTATTGCCACACGGCACTGCCGCTTTGCAGGTCAAGGGCGCGGACCCCACCCTCGACCGCAGCCGCATAGACGCGGCCATCGGCCACGGCCGGGCCCTGGTTCAAGCCAAGCCGCCCCTCACCTTTGCCGACGTTCGCGCTCCAAAGCTTGGCCACGTTCGCGCTCGGGGTGAATTCGATCAGCTCTGCGGGATCCGTGGGCTTGCCGTCGTCCTTGCTGGTGCCGAACAGGTCCTTGACCGAGTTGCAGCCGGAAAGCAGGACTACCACGGCGGCGACAGCGATTACGCGTTTCAACATGAAGACAGGCCTCGTCAAATTGGCTGTGCGGGCTTGGGCGGTGTGCCGCCGGCGCCGGTGAGTTTCAGCTCGACCAGGCGACGCTGCGGTGCAGCCACGTCCATGCCGGTGAGCGCCTTCAGGTACATCTCGCGCGCCTGCTCGGGCTTGGCCAGCGCAGCGTACGCGTCGCCCTTTGCTTCCAGGCTGGCGCTGTCGACGGCGTCGCCAAGCAGGGCGACGGCCTCGGCGGGCTTCCCGGCCGAAGTCAGCAGCTTGGCCAGGCGCAGGGTGACCAGCGGCTGTAGCGAAGGCTCTGCCTTGATGGCGCGAAGGGTGGCGATGGCGACCTCGGGCTTGCCCGCCGATGCCTGCGCCTGCGCCAGGCGCAGTGCAGCCAGGTCGGCGTAGATGTTGGCCTTGCCGCCTTTCAGCTGGGCAAGCGCCGCCTGCGCCTTGTCCAGGTCGCCGCCGTCCAGGCTGTCAAGCACCGCCCGGTATTCAATATTGGCATTGACCGACTGCTGCAGCTGCTTCTTCTGCCACCACTGCCAGCCGAATATCAGTCCAAGTCCCAGCGCCACGCCGCCAAACAGGCCCAAGCCATTGCTCTTCAGCCAGTTGCGGACGCGCTCGCTTTGTTC
>JAJAZJ010000324.1 GCA_026785795.1 Pseudoxanthomonas sp. | reverse complement strand
CAGTCACCGCCACCACCGCCAGCACCAGGGCCGCGAACAGGATGCGGATGTCGCCCGCCGCCGCATCGCGGCGCAATTGCCGCCAGGCCATGCGCAGCAGCTTCATGCGTGCGTGCCCGCGTCGACCAGCCTGCCGCTGTCCAGGCGCAGGATGCGCCCGCAGCGCACCGCAAGATGCTCGTCGTGGGTAACCAGCACCAAGGTGGTGCCCGCCTCTGCATTCAGGGCGAACAGCAGTTCAATGATGGCCTGGCCGGTGTGGGTGTCCAGATTGCCGGTGGGCTCGTCCGCGAACAGCAGCGAAGGCCGGGTGACGAAAGCACGCGCCAGCGCCACGCGCTGTTGCTCGCCGCCGGACAGTTGGCGAGGGTAATGGCCCAGGCGCTCGCCCAGGCCCACCTTCTGCAGGATCTGCCTGGCTGGACCCTCTGCGTCCGCATCGCCACGCAGCTCCAGCGGCAGCATCACGTTTTCCAGCGCGGTCAGCGAGGGCAGCAGCTGGAAGCTCTGAAACACGAAGCCGACCTTTTCCCCGCGCACCCGCGCGCGGCCGTCCTCGTCAAGGCTGGACAGCGATTCACCGTCCAGCACTACGCTGCCGTCGCTGGGGCTGTCCAGGCCGGCCAGCAGCGACAGCAGGGTGCTCTTGCCCGACCCCGATGCACCGACGATGGCCACCGTATCGCCGCGCGCGATCTCGAAGCCCACCCCGTGCAGGATGGTGAGTTCGCCGGACGGCAGCGGCACGCGCTTGCCCAGCGCCTCGACCCGCAGCGCGGGCTGCAGCGCGGTGGGCTTGACTTCAGCGTGCAGTTCGGTGGAATCGGCCATGATGGTCCTTGTGATGCATTGGAGACGTGGGATGACAACTGCTTATGCGGGCTGGCGAGGCCGGGTTCAATGTGCCATAGGTCTTGTGCTGCTGGCTTTCACCATGCTCGCCGCACCGGCGTTCGCCCAGGCCACCGCGCCCGCGCCGCGCACCGTGCTGGTGCTGGGTGACTCGCTCTCGGCCGCCTACAACCTGCGCGCTGCGCAGGGCTGGGTGGCGCTGACCGCGGAGCGGATCAAGCAGGCACGCCCGGGCTGGCGGGTGGTCAACGCCAGCATCAGCGGTGAAACCACGGCCGGCGGAGCGTCCCGCATCGACGCCGAACTCAAGCGCCACCGGCCGGCCGTGGTGGTAATCGAACTGGGTGCCAACGACGGCCTGCGCGGGCTGCCGCTTGAGCAGACCCGCGCCAACCTGAAGCGCATGATAAGGGCATCGCAGGCCTCGGGCGCGAAGGTGCTGTTGATCGGCATGCGCATGCCGCCGAATTTCGGACGCGACTATACCCAGGGCTTCGAACGCACCTTCAGCGATTTGGCCAAGCAGCACAAGACCGCGTTCCTGCCGTTCCTGCTCGAGCCCATCGCGCTGGACCGCAGCGCCTTCCAGGCCGACAACCTGCACCCCGTCGCCAGCGCGCAGCCCAAGCTGCGTGACCACGTATGGAGCAAGCTGCTGCCACTGCTGAAGTGAAGCTGCCGGTCAACGCATTCCGCAGCGAAAGATGAACCATGTTGCGCCGACCGCGACGCCAGTTTCATACAACCGCAACATTCGATTTGCGACGCTCGTCCACGGTGGATGGAGTGCCTCCGTCCCATAGGAGGATCGCGATGCGTGCCCTGTTCATAGGTGGCGTGGTGGACAACAGCGAGATGGACCTGGATGACGGCCAGCCGCCCGTGCACTACCCGGAGAACAGCGGCGGCGGCAGGCCGCGCTACCGCCTGCACCAGGTGGGCAAGCGAGACGACGGCAGCATCGCCTATGCGGTCTACGGCGCGCCCGAGTTCGACGCGTCTGAAGTGGAACGCCTTGCACAAGAGCGGGGCTATGCGCGCCGCTTTGAAGCCAAACCGTCGTCCTGCGATCATTGACCAACCACCCGCCGCTAAACATTAAAACGGCGTGATGCATCCGCACCCCGAGGTCACTTCGTATACCTTTCAAGCTTGGGGCAATCCTGTTCCATTCCCTCGACCAGACACGGAGATTCATTATGAAAGTCAAATTGCTGGTGGCCGCGCTTGCCACTTCACTCATCTTCTCAGGCGGCGCGATTGCCGGTGGCATGGGTAAATCCAAGGCGGGTTATGCCAACCCCACCGTCGGCGGCGCCGCCATGCTGGCCAACAAGGACATCGTCGACAACGTGGTCAATTCCGCCGACCACACCACGCTGGTCGCGGCAGTAAAGGCCGCGGGCCTGGTTGAAACGCTGAAGGGTGATGGACCCTTCACGTTGTTCGCACCGACCAACGCCGCTTTTGAGGCGCTGCCTGCCGGCACCGTGGACACCCTGCTGAAGCCCGAGAACAAGGGCACCCTCACTTCCATCCTCACCTACCACGTCGTGCCCGGGAAGATGGACGCCGCCGCCCTCACCGCGAAGATCAAGCAAGGCGGAGGCTCGGCAACCATCACCACCGTGCAGGGCGAAGACCTGACCGTCAGGGCCGCTGGCAAGGGCGTCAGCGTCACCGACGCCAAGGGCAACGTGGCCAACGTCACCATCGCCAACGTGTACCAGAGCAACGGCGTGATCCACGTGATCGACAAGGTGCTGATGCCGTAAGCCACGTGCACGAACGGTTTTCACCCCGCCGGCAGGCGCATCGTCGGGTCTACCACGCTTGGCTTTCCCATGTGCTTGAGCACTGGACAGGTCCGTGCCTTGACCCGATGACAACATGGTTGAGCGTATGTATGTAGGTGCAGCGCGCAGTTTCGTTAAGTCCACGTGATGCATCCCTCTGCCCGCATCCCGCGTAATGCCCGGTAACCCGACTCCCTGGGGTGCCGTAATCACCGCGCGGCCCCACCTCACGATGCCGGGCGTTTCCCATCCCCTTACGGAGTACCACCCATGAACAAGACCTTGCTTG
>JAJAZJ010000323.1 GCA_026785795.1 Pseudoxanthomonas sp. | reverse complement strand
TCCACCGTACCCATCTCGCGCATGTACATGCGCACCGGGTCGGTGGTGCGACCGCCTTCGGTATCGAGGGTCAGTGCGGCGGCGGCTTCTTCGGCGGCGGTGTCGTCGACCTCACGATTGCCCGTGCTGTTGCCGGCGAGCAGCAGCGTTTCGGCATCGGGTGCAACTTCGTGCACTTCGATGCCCATGCCATTGATCATGCCGATGATGTCTTCGATCTGCTCGGCATCGACGATGTCGTCGGGCAGGTGGTCGTTGACTTCGGCAAAGGTCAGGTAGCCCTGTTCCAGGCCCTTGCTGATCAGCAGCTTGATATCGGATTGTTGGGCAGGACGTTCGTTGGCCATGTGTGCTTGCGCCACCGGATAGGAGAATGGGGAACCCAGTATTATACCGCGCACTGGGTGATTTGACCCTAGGTGGGGATGAACGCAGCGCGGCGCGGCCATCGGCCCGGCCTTCTTGGCCCCGTGCCCCCGGGTGGCCGCCGGGCCAGCGGCTCAGGGGCGAAGCAGGAAGGTCACGGGCCCGTCGTTGACCAGGCTGATGATCATATGGGCCCCGAAACGCCCGGTTTCCACCCCTGGCGCGTGCCTTTGCCGGCAAATCTCGACCAGGCGGTTGTAGCCGTGTTCAGCCTGGTCCGGCGGCGCCGCGGTGGTGAAGCTGGGGCGCATGCCCGAGCGCGTGTCCGCGGCCAGGGTGAACTGGCTGACCAGCAGCAGCCCGCCCCCGGTATCCGTCAGGGAACGGTTCATGCGGCCTTCCGCGTCCGCAAACACCCGGTAGCCCAGCAGGCGCTCGGCCATGCGCGCGAACCTGGCCTCGTCGTCGCCCGGCTCCACTGCCACCAGGGCCAGCAGGCCCGGACCGATAGCGCCCGTGGTCTGGCCATCGACGGTGACGCTGGCCTGGGTGACGCGCTGGATTAGGGAGAGCATGGTTGGGGATTGGGGTTTGGGGCTGGCTGGCTGCATTATTGCCATCAATGGCGCGGAAGCGGGGAGCTGGCGACTCGGAGTTTGCTGCACCCGACACAGACAGACGCTCGCAACTCATCTCGCTGGTGTGCCTGCGGATTGCGGGGCTGTGCGCGCGAGCGATTAGACTTTCCCCAATGAAACCCGAGACCACCGCCGGCCTTCTGTACCGGGCCGCTGCCCTGCTCACCTCGCTGCCCTGGCCGTGGCTGCGCGGCGTGGCCGACGGGTTGGCGTGGGCGTGGCGCAGGCTGGATGCGCGCGAGAGCCAGGTGGCGCGACGCAACCTGCAGCTGGCCTATCCGGAGCTGCTGCCGTCGCAGCGCGAGGAGCTGCACCGCCGGGTGCTGCGCACGACCGCGCGCCAGGCGCTGGAAACCCTGCGCTTCTGGACCCATCCGCACGCCGACAACCTGCGCTGCGTGCAGGCGATCCACGGCCAAGCCCACTTCGACGAAGCGCTGGCGGCCGGCAAGGGCCTGATCGTGGCCGCGCCGCACTTTGGCAACTGGGAGCTGCTGAACCAATGGCTGTCTTCGCGCGGACCGATCGCCATCGTCTATGCGCCACCCGACTCGCCGGTGGGTGATGCCTTCCTGCTGCGCGTGCGCAGTGCCGACAACATCAGGCAGGTGCGCGCCGAAGGCGCGGCCGTGCGCCGGCTGTGGAAGGTGCTGAAGGACGGCGGCGTCACCGGCATTCTGCCCGACCAGCAGCCCAAGCTGGGCGACGGTGTGTTCGCGCCGTTCTTCGGCGTGCAGGCGCTGACCATGACCCTGGTCTCGCGCCTGGCCGAGCGCACCGGGGCCACCGTGCTGTTTGCCTGGTGCGAGCGCAGCGGCCCGGATCTGGCGTTCGAGCTGCACCTGCAGCCGGCGCCTGCTGCCATTGCAGATCCAGAGCCGGTGGTGGCCGCCACTGCGCTGAACGCCATGGTCGAACACATCGCGCGCCGCGACCCGGCCCAGTACCAGTGGACCTACAAGCGCTACACCCTGCGCCCCGCGGGCAGCGGCGAACCCAACCCGTACCAGCCGGCGACGCGGACCGAACCCGTCACCTGACTCCCGACCCGCGTGCAAAGGCTATACGCTTGGCACACGGGCGCAGCGGTCCGGCAGCGCGGCAACACGGAGAAGTCTGGGTGAACGGAATTGGATCCAAGCGTGGGTGCGGGTTGGCGGCCCTGCTCTGGGTATTGCTGGCCACCCCGGCCCTGGCTGCCAACGAGAACCGTGAAATGAACGCGGTCAGCCGCGCGTGGGATGCCTACGCCGCCGCCAGCAGCAACGACAACCCGGACGCCGTGGCGTATCTGTCACAGACCAGCCTGGCCCACTTCGCCTTCCTGCGCGACAGCGCGCTGTTCGCGTCCACCGAGCAGCTGCGGCGCATGCCGCTTTCCGACCGGGTCCTGGTCTACGCGCTGCGCGCCGGTGGCGACGCCGCGTCCCTGCAGTCACTGGACGGGACGGCCGTGGCGCGGCTGTGCACCCGCAGTGGCTGGTGTGGCGTGGCCCGCGTGGAGGAAGGGGAATCCCTGCCGGCGCTGGCCCATGTGACGCTGCTGGATGCAAATCGCGCCGTGGGTGAGTTCGCGCCGCCCACCGGCACCCAGTTCATGTTTGGTCCGGAACTGGTGCGCGAGCAGGGGCAGTGGAAGGTAGTGCCGGAGTCGCTGGCCGCCGACGAATCCGCGCAGATCGAACAGCAGATCAAGCGCAGCGGCATGACCGAAAACCAGATGCTGCAGCTGCTGATTTCCAGCGTCATGGGCGAGGCCAACGCCCCGGCCCTGGTCACCCTGGAGCGACCATTGCTGGACGATGCCGAGGCGCGCACCCGGCTCAATGAAACCTGGCCGCGCTACCGGGACACCTATAAATCGCGGGTGCTGGCGCTGGCGCGGAAATCGGAACAGGGCGACACGTTCGCGCAGTTCATGCTCGGTTCGATGCTGGTTTCCGGCAACTTTGAAGAGGCGGCACCCACGGACGAGCCCAGGGGCTGGAAGCTGCTTGAGCAGGCCAGCGAAGGCGGCAACAGCACGGCGGCGTGGTACGTGTTCGGCCACCTGATGTCCGATCGGGCGCGCTTCAGCGATGCGTACCTGCGCCAGGCCCTGACCCACCTGCAGCGCGCCGCCGACGCCGGCAACGGCCAGGCCATGGCC
>JAJAZJ010000322.1 GCA_026785795.1 Pseudoxanthomonas sp. | reverse complement strand
GCTGTGGAAGGCATCCTTGAACAGGCTGAGCACGTCATAGGCCAATGGCCCACGCACCGCATCCTGGAAATCGAGCACTGCGGCCAGCTGGTTCGCCGGCATCAAATTACGCGGCATGAAATCCCGATGCACCAGCACCTGTGGCTGGTCGATGGCCGCGGCGATCAATCGCGCATACGCGCCCTGCAGCTGCGTGTTTTCCGCGGCATCCAACTGGACGCCCAGGTGTCGTCCCAGAAACCATTCGTCGAACAGCCGCAGTTCCCGCATCAGCATGGCGGGGTCGTAGGTCTGCAAGCCCGCGGGTGCGGGGATGCGCTGGATCAGCAGCAGCTGCTCGATGGCCTTGTCGAAAAGCCCGTCGGCGCTGTCCGCGTGGATCAGGTCAAGATAGGTGCGCGCACCCAGGTCTTCGAGCAGCAGGAAGCCTGCCTCCTCGTCGCTGGCCATGACCCGGGGAACGCGCACGCCTGCGGTTTCCAGCAGGCGCTGCATGCGCAGCCACGGCCGCACGTCCTCCAGTGCCGGCGGCGAATCCATGACGATGCAGCTGCTGCCATTTGCCAGACCACGCCAGTAGCTGCGGAAGCCGGCGTCGCTGGACGCGCTGGCAAGCTCCAGGCCCGGATCACCGGTGGCGACGCGGGCCCAGCGCTGGCGCTCGCTCGCTCGCAAGCTGGGCTCGGGTTGGGATGCATTCACGGCGGGCAGGCTTCCGGGTCAGGACACGCCATTGTCTACGCTGCAGCCCAAGTAATTCCAGCCGTGTTGCCGCGATCTGCTCATGGGCCCGACTTGTCCGCGTGCCACAGCCAGTCACGCCACGACATGAACACGGTAGCCATGCCCAGGGCCACGCCCAGCGTGTTGGCCAGCATGTCCCAGGGATCGGCCGAGCGATAAGTCGTCATGCCCTGCGCGACTTCGATACCCAGGCCCAGCAGCAGCAGGCCCAACGCCGCCGCCCGCAGCGGGGCCGGCCGCGCGAACAGCTGCACGGCGAAGGTGGCGAGCACGAAATAGGTCAGCAGGTGCTCCAGCTTGTCGCTGTTGGCAGGCAGCGGCGGCAGTCCGCTCAATGGCAGCAGACACACCACGATCACCAGCACGATTGCCGCGCACCACAGGCCCAGCCATAGCCGTGGTCGGCGCAGCGGCTTGAGCCCACGGATCGGCTTCACAGGCGCCAGCTCAGATCAGCGGCGAGGAACGGCGCGGAGAAATCCACGCCCCGCGAAAAACCCATCACCTGAAAGCGTTCGCCCATTTCCGTGGGCAGGATCAGCCGCCGCGCTTCGTTATGCAGCTGCTGCTGGCGCGCCGCATCAGCATGCTGCGCGGCTTCCTGCAGCCGCTCGTCCAGACCGTTGCCAAGCAGGAAGCTGGCCTGGTGGGTGTAGCCGACCAGCTCGAAGCCGGCCTGCGTGCCGGCCTCGGCCAGCGCGGTGAAGTCCACCGACGCGGTGAGGTCCTGCAGGCCGGGCCACAGATAGGCGTTGTTGTGGACGTGGTGCCGGTAGAAGGCGCGCAGGGTGCCGTCACTGCGCTGCGGCAGGTAGTACTCGCGCCGCGGATAGCCGTAGTCGACGAACAGCATCGCGCCGGCCTGCATCCCGCCCATGACGGCTTGAATCCAGTACGGCAGCTGCGGCAGCAGCTCGGAGCGATAGCCGTCCGCGAACTCATTGCCCAGCGTGCGCTCGAGGTGACGCACGGCCGCGGCCAGCAGCGGGTCTGCGGGGCGGTCTGCACGCTTGAACTGCCCGTTGCCATCCAGCGCAACGTACTCTTCGTAGACTTCGCCCGCGCGCAGGCTGAAGCGGGGCGTTGGCAGCGCATCGATCACTTCATTGGCAAACAGCACCCCCTGCCACGGTGCTTCCGGCGGCGCGTCAATCCATTCAACCCGATCAAACAGCGGCGGCACCAGGCTGCGCCCCAGATGCTCGCGCTGGCGCTCGCGCAGGTCCGCGCTGGGCTCAAGGATGGCGTAGCGTGCAGGCAGCGCATCCAGGGCCAGCAGTCGCTTCAGCACGACTTCGGCCAGCGCTCCACTGCCGCCGCCTATCTCCAGGAACTCGGCCTCCCCGCCCAACTGCTGTAGGAGCGGCGCCGTCGCCTGTGCAATGCAGGTGGCGAACAGCGGACCCAGCTCCGGCGCGGTGACGAAATCCCCCGCGGCTCCGAACTTGGTGCTGCCCGCGCTGTAGTAGCCCAGTCCGGGCGCATACAGGCAGCGTTCCATGAAGCGCGAGAACGGAATGACGCCGCCCGAAGCGGATATCTCGTCGCGAATCAGTGCGGCAAGGCGGGCACTGTGCGCGGCAGCATCGGCTCCCGGCGGCGGAAGTTCAGCGTGCATGTTCAAACACCCGCTGTAGATGAAGGAGTTTCATGCCGACGGATTATATCGACTGGAAAAAAAACAGGCGCCCGGAGCATTCGCCCCGGACGCCAGCAGCTTACGGGCTGTGGATTCGATCAGCGGCGGCTGACGCGGATCGCCGAGCCATCGTTGGTCGCGTTGACCAGGTCGACGGCCCGGAATGCGTCGATAGCGCCTTCCTGCACGATGGACACGGTCTGGCCATTGT
>JAJAZJ010000321.1 GCA_026785795.1 Pseudoxanthomonas sp. | reverse complement strand
GTCCTCGTCGGACTGGTTCAGCAGGTCGGCGAACCCGTATTCAGTGACATACACATCGCGCAGGTGGCGCGGAATCGTGGTGTGGCCATAGTACCAGCGCACTCCGGATTCGACGCTGCCGCCGTTGTCGCGCTGCCCACGGAACATCAGCACGCTGCGGGCATCCTCCAAGGCGTGGGCCATGGCCACGAAGTTGTACTGCCCGCCCACGCCGGAAACAATGCGGCCGTCCTCAAGGCCGTCCGACACCGCGGCACCCAGTGCGGTGGCCATCATGCAGGTATTGAAGAACCGCGAGCCGCTGCGCTGCAGGCGTTCCAGCGACTCGTTGCCGCCGTAGAGCTGGTTGATCTGGCTGATGCGGCGCATGCCGATGGCGCGGCGCTCGTCCTCCGGAAGGTTGCGCAACCAGTCGTAGAAGGCAGGCGAACCCAGGTAAAACGCACCGTGCAGGTATTCGCCGTCGCGCTCCAGCCGGGCCTGATCACCGAGGTTGGCGGTGCCGTTGGCGATGCGCGTCATCAAGACCGGGTCGTCCACGACCTTGCGCCGGATCACTCCGGTCTCCACCAGACGCTTGAAGCCCTCGTTGAGCATTTCGCTGCAGCCATACAGGCCGATATCGAACGGGCCCATGCCGCCGCTGGCGATCACCGCCGGATGGTGGGCCAGTTCCGGGTCCAGCGCATGCAGGACTTGCCGATACCTGTCGTTGTCGGTGTGGCGCAGTGCCAGTGCGTGCGAGAGCGCATCGGCCAGCGCGCCGATGCCAATCTGCAGGGTGCCGCCGTCGCGTACCAGCGTGCTGGCATACAGGCCAATGGCGTAGTCCACGTCGCCTACCGGCTGGCGCGGCAGTGCGAACAGTTTCGGATACGGGCCGGGCGGGCTGACCACCAGGTCGAAGAAGCTTTCTTCCACCGATGCGGTGCCGCCGATCCACGGCAGCTCGGGATCGATTTCAGCCACCATCACCGGGCGCGGAAGCCCGAGTGCACGCAGGGCGTCGAGGGTGTCCTGGGTGGTGTCGGTGTTGCACGACAGCGACAGCCGCATGCCGCCGGGCTCGCGCGCAACTTTCTGCAGGATCAGATTGGCGCCGCGCTGCGCCACCCCGGCCGCGGCCTGGGTGTAGTTGAGGCTGGTGTAGCAGCGCTGCGCCTGGGCCGAGCGCAGCAGCGCACCGGACTGCAGGTAGAACTCTTCCACCCGGATGTTGGCCGGCAGCGCGTCGCGCTTCATGGCGCGTACGTAGTGCAGGGCAGGGAAGTCGTCGCCGAAGTGGCGCAGGGCGAACGGGGCCAGGAAGCGGCGTTCTAGGCCGGCGGCGCCTGCCGGTGGATCCAGCGACAGGGCGGTATAGATTTCCATCCTGCGCGAGGGATCGCCCGCGATGCGGTCATACAGCGCGTTGAGCATGCGGTGCGGCTTGCCCAGGCCCAGCGGCGCAGCCACGCGCAGGGTGCCGGGGATGCGCCTGAGCAGCAGCTCGACGGCTTCGTCCAGGCTGGCCAAGTGCTGGGTCATGGGCGAAGGTTAACGGCCCGTGCCCGTGTACGCCACGGGCAGCGTCCGTGGAGAGCGCCCGCGCCCCTGCTCAGAAACTGTCCAGCGGTATACGCAGGTAGCGGGTGCCGTTGTGCTCGGGCTCGGGCAGCGCGCCGCCGCGCAGGTTGACCTGCAGCGAAGGGATAATCAGTGCGGGCAGCGTCAGGGTGGCATCGCGGGCCAAGCGTAGAGCGACGAACCCGGATTCGCTGGTTCCGTCGCCCACGTGCACGTTGTTGCGGCGCTGTTCGCCGATGGTGGTTTCGCAGGCCACCGGGCGACCGCCGGGACCATAGTCATGGCAGATGAACACGCGGGTCGCATCGGGAAGTTCGTACAGGCGCTGGATCGAGCGGTACAGCGTGGCCGCATCGCCACCGGGGAAGTCACAGCGCGCGGTGCCAGCGTCGGGCATGAACAGCGAATCGCCGGTGAACAGGGCGTCGCCAATCAGGTAAGCGTTGCTGTCGCTGGTGTGGCCGGGTACGGCGATGACGCGCGCCGCCAGTTCGCCGACGCCGAACACTTCTTCGTCCGCGAACAGGTGGTCGAACTGCGAGCCATCGGCGACATGGCGGTCACCCTGCCCGAACAGCGGCGCGAAGTGCGCCTGCACCGCGCAGATGCCCTGGCCAATCGCCAGCTGCGCCTGCGGGTACTGGGTCTTAAGCCATTGTGCTGCAGTCAGGTGATCGGCGTGGGCATGGGTTTCCAGGATCCACTGCACCCGCAGTGCGTGCCTGTTTGCGTGGTCCACCAGCGCCTGCGCAGACCCAAGCCCCGTGCGTGCGGCGATGGGATCAAAATCCAGAACCGGATCGATGATCGCGGCCTGTCGCGTGGCCGGGTCGTGCACCACGTAGCTGAAGGTATGGGTGCCGGGATCGAAAAAAGACTGTACTTGCGCGGCCATCAATGCAGGCCTCAGCGGGGTAGGGCCGCGATGAGCACATCGGCCAAGTGCCTGCCGGCCTGCACCAGGCTCTGTTCCGCCACCGGCAGCCAGATCTGCACATAGTCCTGGTCCAGCTTGGCCGTTGCCGGGTAGAAGCCCGGCTGGGTGACGATGCGGCAGGAATGCTCGGCCCATCGCGCGGCGCTCAGTGCCCTGCCTCTGCGCTGGGTCGGTTGGGCCACCGCCAGCGACTGCAGGCGCTGCAGGTAGGCTTCTTCGGACAAGCCGCGAGTGGCGAGCATGCCGCTGTCCCAGAAACTGTGCAGGTTGCTGCCCTTGCCGTTGAAATTGACCTGCACCGTGTTGCCGCCACGGTCACGCGCGTAGCCCGCATGCAGCGGCTGGTGCACATCGCCGACGAAATGGACCAGGAACTTCAGCGCCTGCGTGCGTTCCTGCGATGGGTTGCGTGGATCGGCCAGGATCGCGGTCTGGGCCTGGATGGCCTCCACCAGGCAATCATCGCCGCGGCAGTCGAGCAGGCGCGCGTAGCGGCAGCCGTTCTCGCCCAGGTTGACGTAGTGCCACCGCGCGCTGCGCTTGCCCAGGTCAGGATCACTTCCGCGCAGCTCGTCCGCCCAGCTGGCTACGCCGGCCAGGCTCGGATCGGGCTCACCGGCCAGCAGCTGGTCGATGGCGGAACGTGCCTGTGGGGTGAGCTGCGCTTCCGCCAGCTGCGCGATCAGGCGGTGACCGGTGCGCCCCCAGGCCATCGCCGGGGCAGGCATCAAAAGCAGCAGTGACAGCAGCGGAATCAGGGCGCGGATCATGCGGTCGATTCTAACCGACAGGGTCCATGTAACCCACGCCAGCCCGCCGCGGGAACTCCGGGGGCCAATCTGATCACGAGCAACGACGGGCGTAGGCGTGTGCACGTGCCTGCTGGAGGTGCCTGTTAGAATCGAGCTCCTTTCAAAAACCACAGCGACGCGCTTGGCGCCGCCGCAGGAGTCCCGGGCAATGACGATCAAGGTGGGTATCAACGGCTTCGGCCGCATCGGCCGCAACGTGCTGCGTTCGGCGATACAGAATTTCGGCAACGACATCCAGATCGTGGCCATCAACGACCTGCTGGAGCCGGACTACCTGGCGTACATGCTCAAGTACGACTCGGTGCACGGGCGCTTCGACGGCGAGCTGTCGGTGGACGGCGACCACCTGGTGGTCAATGGCACGCGCATCCGCCTGACCCAGGAGCGCGATCCGGCGAACCTGAAGTGGGACGCGGTGGGCGCGGAGGTGGTGATCGAATCGACCGGCCTGTTTCTGGACAAGGCCACCGCGCAGAAGCACATCGATGCCGGCGCGAAGAAGGTGATCCTGTCGGCGCCGTCCAAGGACGACACGCCGATGTTCGTGTTCGGTGTCAACCACCAGAGCTACAAGGGCGAGGCCATCATCTCCAACGCCAGTTGCACCACCAACTGCCTGGCGCCGCTGGCCAAGGTGGTCAACGACAAGTGGGGCATCAAGCGCGGCCTGATGACCACCGTGCACGCAGCCACCGCCACGCAGAAGACGGTCGATGGCCCGTCCAACAAGGACTGGCGCGGTGGCCGCGGCATCCTGGAGAACATCATTCCCTCAAGTACCGGCGCGGCCAAGGCGGTGGGCGTGGTGATCCCGGAGTTGAACAAGAAGCTCACCGGCATGGCGTTCCGCGTGCCGACTTCGAACGTGTCTGTGGTCGACCTCACCGTGGAGCTGGAAAAGGATGCGAGCTACGAGGAGATCTGTGCCGAGATCAAGGCGCAGAGCGAAGGTGCGCTGAAGGGCGTCCTGGGCTACACCGAGGACAAGGTGGTGGCCACCGATTTCCGTGGCGATGCGCGCACCTCGATCTTCGACGCGGGCGCGGGCATCGCGCTGGACAGTACCTTCGTCAAGCTGGTCAGCTGGTACGACAACGAGTGGGGCTATTCCAACAAGTGCCTGGAAATGGTGCGGGTGGTCGCTGCACGCTGATACCGCCCTGGTGCCTGTCCGGGGGAAGTAGCGAATTCCGCTACCGCGGGCCTCACCCGCGCGTACTTGCCGCGCCGCCATTGCAAACCCGCAAGGCTGGCCTGAGGCTGGCTGCACACAGGTAGGGGAACCAGCGCAATGAACGATCTGACGGGGCTGTTGTTGCTGATCGGGCTGGCAGTACTGGCGGTGCCGGTCCTGCTGGTGATGGCGCTCGTGTCCATCAGCCGGCTCAAGCAGCGGATGGGTGACCTGGAGCAGCAGGTGGGTCGTCTGCGCCAGTTTGCCACGGCAGCCCCCACCGGCATCCCTTCGCAAGCGGCCGGGGCCGGGGCTGCACCGGGCGTGGCCGACGACGAAGCGGACCGCGAGCCCACGCTGGCCGAGCTCACCCGCAGGCCAGCGATGCGGCAGCCCGCCGCTGCCGTGGAAGCAGGTGGGCCAGCGAAACCTGCTCCGCAGCCTCCGCCGCTGCCGCAGGATCGGCCTGAGCCGCCGCCCCGACCCACCACCCCGGCGTGGACGCCGCCGCCGCCGTCGCCCCCTGGCGCGTTTGCAATTGCGACGCGCGCGATCCAGCGCTGGTTCACCGTGGGCAATGTGCCGGTCAAGATCGGCATGCTGGTGCTGCTGGCAGGCGTGGCGGCGCTGCTCAAGTACGCGAGTGACCAGGGCTGGCTGAGCGTGCCCATTGAGCTGCGTCTTGCGGGCATTGCAGCAGCTGCCCTGGCCGGCCTGGTGTTTGGCTGGCGGCAGCGCGAGGACAGACGTGCGTTTGCGCTGGCGGTGCAGGGTGGGGCCATCGGCGTGTTGCTGCTGACCATATTCGCCGCGTTCAAGATCTACGCGCTGTTGCCGGCGGCACCTGCCTTTGCGCTGAGCGTGACCCTGATCGCCGGGGCCGGCGTGCTGGCCGTGGTGCAGAATTCCAGGACCCTGGCCATCCTCGCCATCCTGGCCGGCTTCATGGCCCCGATCTGGCTGGCCGGCGGCAGCGGAAATCACGTCTTCCTGTTTTCCTACTACGCGCTGTTGAACGCGGCGATCCTGGCCATTGCCTGGTGGCGGCCGTGGCGGGTGCTGAACCTGCTGGGTTTCGTGTTCACCTTCGGCATCGGCATCCTGTGGGGCGTGCTGCAGTACGACGCCTCCAAGCTGGCCAGCACACAGCCGTTCCTGCTGCTGTTCTTCGCCTTCTACCTGGCCATCCCGATCCTGTACGCACGCAAGCGACCGGCCAGTCGCGGCGACTTCATCGACGGCTGCCTGGTGTTCGGCACGCCGCTGATCGTGTTCACCCTGCAGGCCGGACTGCTGATGCCAACCGAACAGTTCCCGCGCCTGCCGCTGGCCCTGTTCGCGCTGGGCATGGGCGCACTGTATGCGCTGCTGGCCTGGGCCTTCATCCGGCGCGAGCGCTATGCGGCGCTGGGCGCCTCGTATGCCCTGCTGGCAGTGGGCTTTGCCACCCTGGCCGTGCCGCTGGCCCTGTCGGCGCGGGCCACGGCGTCGATATTCGCGCTGGAAGGCGCCGCGCTGGTCTGGCTGGGGCTGCGCCAGCAGCGCCGCCTGCCACGACTGGCTGGCGCGGCACTGCAGCTGCTTGCGGCGGTGGCGCTGCTAATGGGCGCGTCCAGGTTTTATGTGGGTGAAACTGCAGTCACCAACCCCGGCTTCATGGGCGCACTGCTGATTGCGCTGGCGGGTTTTGCCAGTGCCTGGGCCTATCGCGGCAAGGACAAAGCCCAGTCGGCGCTGCTCTACTACGTGTGGGGCCTGGCCTGGTGGCTGGGCAACGTCTGCAATGAAGTCTTCCGCTTCGTGGCCAGTGACGTGCGCGCAGATGCGCTGCTGGTGCTGGTGGCGGTTACCGGCTGGCTGGCCGCCGAAGTGCACCGCCGCCGACCGGCGCCGGCGCTGGCCTTGACCACGCTGGGCGGACTGCTGGCTGCGATTCCGCTGGCGCTGGCGCAGGCCGATGCGCATCAGCAACCTTTTGCCGGCTACGGTGGCTGGGCGTGGCTCGTGTTCGCCGTACTGGGAATGCGCAGCCTGCTGTGCCTGCGCGTGAGCGAGGACCGTATTGCCAGCGCCGCGCAGTTCAGCTGGTGGCTGGTGTGGCCGACGGCCCTGTCCTTGCTTGCTTCATGGCTGGCGCAGCTGTTTGGCCTGGCACGGGGCTGGGAGATGGCGCTGCTTGCACTGCCGTGGCTGGCCCTGCTCACCGTGTCGCTTTACCGCTGGGAGTGGCTGGCGGTGCCGCTGGGTGAACGCTTCGACGGCAGCCGGCGCGCTCTGCAGATGGTGGTGATCGTGGTGCTTGGGCTGTGGTGGTTCAGCTGCCTGTGGCTGCCGGGCACGGCGGCGCCGCTGCCGTGGATCCCGCTGCTCAATCCGATGGAGCTTGCGCAGCTGCTGTTCATCGCACTCAGCGCGCGCTGGCTGTGGTCCCCGCAGGCGCCGGAGTTCGTGCGCAGCCAGCGCATGGCCACGCTGGCCAGCGCCGGATTCCTGATGCTGACCTTCACCACTTTGCGCAGCGTGCACCATTGGGGTGGCGTGGACTGGTCGCCCGAGCTGGTGGCGACCAGCCTGGCCCAGACCAGCCTGACCGTGGTCTGGAGCGTACTGGGCGTGCTGGGATGGGTGATCGGTTCGCGCCGCGGCCAGCGTGGGCTATGGCTGGCCGGTGCGGTGCTGATGGGCGTGGTGCTGGCC
>JAJAZJ010000320.1 GCA_026785795.1 Pseudoxanthomonas sp. | reverse complement strand
CGCAACGACCCATGTCCCTGCGGCAGCGGCAAGAAGTTCAAGCAGTGCCACGGCAAACTGGTTTGAGCGTCCATTACGGCCGTTACAACCAGTATCAAAAGACCTTTCGTGAGACATAAACCCCCTGTCAATGTTGACAGGGGGTCAGCGTCGCAACAATTCGTTTCGGACTTCAATGAGGGCATCTCTTTCACAGGTGCTCCATGGAAGTTCTTCAGGTCCCGGTTTCCCACGCCGCCTTACGTCGCCCCACACTCTCAACGCATCTGCGACAGCGGATCGAGACCGAGTTCTCATCGCGACTGCGCGATGAGTGGGGCGGGAAGTTTGTCACCCACGGCCGCGCCACCAGGAGCAACGACGTCCGCCTCGACGGCAACGACTATCTGTCGATGACCGGGCACCCGGAGATCGTGCAGGCGCAGCTCGGTGCCATCAAGAGCGAACGGGAATTTGTTTTGCAGTCTGGAGTGTTCCAGCTGGAAGGCAACGCGGCCTGGCAGCTGGAGCGCGCCCTGTGCGACTGGATCGGTGTCGAAGATGGCCTGCTCTGCCAGTCCGGATACACGGCGAATCTCGGCCTGCTGCAGGTCATCGCGGATGCGCAGACGCCGGTCTACATGGACAGCCTCGCCCACATGTCGCTGTGGGAGGGCGCACGCGCGGCGCAGGCACCGGTCTACCCGTTCCGCCACAACGATCCGCAACACCTCGCCAAAATGACCCAGCGCCATGGCGCTGGCCTGGTGGTGGTGGACTCTGTTTACAGCACGACTGGGGCCCTGTGTCCCCTGCTGGAGATCGTCGAAGCTGCCGAGCGCAGTGGTTCGATGATCCTGGTCGACGAATCGCACTCGCTGGGAACCCACGGTCCCGCCGGCGCCGGCCTTTGCGCGCAGCTGGAACTGACCGACCGCGTGCACTTCATCACCGCGAGCCTGGCCAAGGCCTTTGCCGGCCGCGCCGGCTTCTTCTCGATGCCCCAGGCATTGCGCAACTACCTCATGTGCCACAGCTTTCCCAGCATCTTCAGTTCATGCTTGCTGCCTCACGACGTTGCCGGGCTTCGGGCCACACTGGAAGTGATCAAGCGCAGCGATGGCGCGCGCCAGCAGCTGACCGCGAACACCCAGCGGCTGCGCTCGAGCCTGGCAGCGCTGGGTTACCCGATCCACCAGGGCAGCCAGCAGATCATCTCGCTGGAAGCCGGCGCGGAGTTCGACACCCTGGCCCTGCGCGATGAACTGGAGGCCGGTGGCGTCATCGGCGCAGTGTTCTGCGCTCCGGCCACCAGCCGCAACCGGGCAATGGTGCGGCTGACGCTGAATGCGGGCTTGACCGATGCCGAATTGAGCCACGTCGAGTGCGTTGCAGCAGCCGTCGCAAGCCGGGTGAGGCCCTGGGACTGGCCGATCGCTCGCCGCAGCCGGACGCAGTTCGCCTGACGCGAACGAGTTCTTAACCCTGCACGACCCGTTGCTCCTGGCGGCCAAGCCAGCTGGCATAGCTGTTGACCACGTCCGGCGCGTGCGGCGGGTCGACTGCGAACAGCGCGCCGATCAGCGAGTCGTCCTGTCCGATCGGAAATGCCGCAGTCAGCTGCGGGGCTCCCTTGCGGCCCAGTGCTTGCCGCAACTCGAGATCGGCCAGCTTGCGTCCGGTGCGGATCTCGTCCAGTCCCCAGGGCGCGACCCCCTCGATCTCGGCGAGCTCAGCCAGCGACTTCAGTCCGTCCCGCGTTTCCAGCTGCAGCCAGCCCACGCGGCCGGCGCTGTCCATTCCCAGAACCCCGAACGGCTGCCCGATCACGACGTACTCGATCCAGTGCTTGGCCGCAAACGCTTTCAGGTCGCGGCTGGCGGCTGCGGTGCGTAGCAACGCGTTCTGCTCCGGGCTGAGCGTGACCCGCCAGGTCTGTTCATGCCTCGCATTGGGCGTCGCCAGCAACTGCTGTACCGCGTCGATGAGTCGACGGGAGATGTCCGGCGTCTGCTTGGCGATGAACTGGTCGATCAGGCCGCGGTTGAACGCGCGCACCGCCACCTGCTCATCGGCCTGCCCGGTCAGCAGCACCCGCGCGCCCGGCCAGTCCATCAGTTCACCCAGCGCCTGCAATCCATCCATCCCCGGCATCGAATAATCCACCACGCAGACCCGGGTCAACGCATAACGCTCGGTGTACTTGGACCAGTAGGTCAGGATCTGTGGGATCAGCGCCTTTCCTTCACGCCACTCGGTGATCAGCTGCTGCTGGTTCCAGGCGTCGGCCTCCCAGAACGGCGGCTCCTGCTGCAGGTGATTGATGCATTCCGCCGGCCGCATGAACAGCTTCACGTGCCAGTGCCGTGGCAGCACCAGCGCCAGCATTTCGAGATAGTCCGGGTCGTCGTCGAGAAAGACGATGGTGCCGGGCCGGTGAAAAAGGGGAAAGCTCATCGCGGTTCCTGGAGTCGGCAATCTGGGAGACTTTTCATTGTGTTAGGCCAGCAGGGGCAGTTCAATGGTGAAGATGGCGCCGCGTGCAGCTTCGGACTTGACGCGAATTGTCCCGTGCGCGCTCTGGACGACCCGTTCGCAAAATGCCAGCCCCAGGCCATGCCCGGTGCCACGGTCGGTCGAAAAGAAAGGCTCGAAGATGCGCGGCTGCAAGCCGGTGTCGATGCCCACCCCGTTGTCGTTCACCACGATGCGGCCCCGATTGCGCAAGATGCCGACCTCGATCAGCAGGTCGCCGGGCTGGCTGGCCGTCGTCGCCGCGGCCAGCGAGCGCAATGCGTTCTTCAGCAGGTTGTCGATGCCCTGCGTGAACAGCGCCTGCGATCCCTTGAAGATGAAGTCGCGCCGAACCATCACCTGCACGCATTCGCGTTCGCGGGTGCTGCGGTAGGGATACTCGGCCACCGCCTGGCGCACCAGTTCTGCGGCAGAGAGCGCCTCCTTGTGCAGTGGCAGCCGCATCAGGCGCGCATTCGCAATCTGCATGTCGATCTGGTGATTCATGTTGCGCACCAGTGAATTGAGTCGAACCCCGAGTTTTTCCAGTTTCTGTGACGCCGGATCGACGCACTCCTGGGCCTCCGCGCGCAGCGCGTCTCCGATCAGGGACATGGTGGCGAGCGGCGTGCGCAACTCGTGCGCCATGATGCCCATCGTACCCAGCGTGTAGCTCAATTGCTCGCGCCGCAGGTTGGAAGACGAGATCCCGAGCACCAGGCCCATCCACCAGCTGAAGGCGATCACGACGGCGTTGGTCCACTGCTGCGTGGCGGACATTTCGGGAAGGCCGGGGCCGAAGGCGTTGAACAGCAGCCAGCCGAAGGCCACGCCCGAGATGCTTCCCAACGTGGCGATGCGCCAGTCTGTCAGCTGGTAGTAAATCAGGAACATGGCCCCCAGGCTCGCCAGCCAGACCTTGTTGCCGTCGTTGCAAAAATACATGAAAGAGAAAAACAGTGGCAGCGTGATCCAGAAGATCGCGGTGAAGATGGCCGCGGACGAGGCGCTTGGGGGTGTTGCGCTGAAACGCGGAAACACCAGCAGGCTCAGCCCCAGCGCACCCATCAGCATGCGCAACACCAGGCTCTCGTAGGGCTGCGGCAGCAGCTCGCCCCAGACCCAGTAGAAGAACGGATGCCCGGCCGCGGTCGAGAGTCCGAGCGCGCGGATGCGCCATCGCGATGGATGCAAGACCGGCACGAGCAGCGGGCGCACGACTTCGTTGGAAGCCCATGACTGCAGCAGTCCGGCTCGACTGGCGTAAAGCACGCGTAACAAAGACAAGTGGTTCCCTCTTCCCCGGGGCCTGCAGTTCGCTCTGATGAGCGGCGAAGAATGGTGATATTGTCTCAGCCGCGGCAGAAAGGGAATCACATGCCTCTGGGGGTACCTGTTAACTTTGACAGTGTCAGCCTCGATGGCATCCTGAGCGACTGGATCGGAGCCTTACGAGAGTTCTCGGTGGAAGCCATCGTCATTCTCGGTCCCGATCCGTTCGGGAGCAGGGACGACAGGCAACTGGTGGCGGTGCATCCGCCGGTGCTCGCCGAAGCGGGTCAGGCGCTGGCCCAGAGCCGCGACTTCGGCGCCCCCTGGCGCGATTCGGACGCGCCGCTGGTCGCCTGGCAACACATTGCGAAGTCGGACCACCTCGGCGCCAGCCGGTGGCGGCAACTGTGGCTGGCGCATGGCTACCAGACCGTGGTGCGGGTCGAATTTTCGTTGCCTGCCGGCCGGGCCTACGAGTGTTTCATGTTCAGTCCGCGTGAACTCACCGAGCGGGCCGAAGCGGCTTCTCTGGTCTGGTCCGCGCTCAATATCTGGCCTTTGGTGAAGCGCTCGATCGCCCAGGCTCGATCCACGCTCAGCCCGCGGGAGCGAGAGTGCCTGGTCCTCGCTTTCGAAGGCCTGACTGCGCGGGAAAGTTCGCTGCAGCTCAAATGCACGGAACGGACCGTCAACTACCACCTGGCCAACGCGATGGGCAAGCTGAAGGTGGACAACAAGATGGCCGCGATCCAGCGGGCATGCTGGCTCGGCGCGATCTGACCGGCCGCTTCGGTGGCAGGGTTATATTCCGTGCAAGCACGCAGACCAAGAGCCATGTCGTTCCTCGCCATCGATGTCGGCAACACCCGCCTGAAGTGGGCCGTGTACGACGCTGCCACACCGGGCGCGACAGTGCTGTCCCAAGGCGCCGAATTCCTTGAGAACATCGATCGGCTGCCCGAGCAGGACTGGGCCGCATTGCGCGCTCCGGACCGGATGCTGGGTTGCATCGTCGCCGCCGATGCGATCCGCCGCCGGGTCGAGGAACACCTGCTCGAACTCTGGGACCTGCCGGCCCAGTGGGTCGTGCCGGGGCTGGCTGAAGGGGGATTGACCAACGGATATGACCATCCTTCGCGGCTCGGAGCCGACCGGTGGGTGGCCATGATCGGGGCCTGGCACCGGATGCAGGCGCAAGGACAGGGGCGGGGGCAGGGGCAGGACCGGCCACTGGTGGTTGTCATGGTCGGCACGGCGGTCACGGTCGAAGCCGTGGACGCCGGCGGGTGTTTCCTCGGCGGTTTCATTCTTCCCGGCCACGGGATCATGCTGCGCGCGCTCGAGTCCGGGACCGCTGGCCT
>JAJAZJ010000319.1 GCA_026785795.1 Pseudoxanthomonas sp. | reverse complement strand
GGCCTGTTCGACGGCTGGCCTGCTGCAGGCGCCGAGGACCAACATGGCAGCGGCCAGTACCACAACGTGCTTGGTGTTCATCTGCAGAATCTCATGATGTCCGCGATTCATGGAGGAAAATGCGGTTGACTATGCTCCGTTGGAGAGTCAAGAAAACAAAAAAGGCCGCCGGTATGCACCGACGGCCTTTGTTTTCAAGCAGCTAGGAAGCTATATCTTTCGATATTACTTCTTGACTTCTTCAGCGGCGTCCTGAACGGCTTCCGCGCCTTCCTTGGCGTTCTCGGCCAGATCAGCAGCGGCAGTGGCCGTGTCAGCAGCGGCGCCAGCAGCGGCGTCGGTGGTGGCGGCAGCAGCATCGGTTGCAGCAACGGCAGCAGCGTCGGCAGCCTGGGCGGCGGCGTCGGCGGAGGTCTGCGCAGCGTCGGCGGTCGCGTCACCGGTAGCAGCAACAGCAGCGTCGGCAGCAGCAGCGGCTTCGGTGGCGGAGGTGGCAGCGTCGGCAGCGGCGTCAGCAGCCTGCTCGGTCTTCGAGCATGCAGCCAGGGCCAGGCCCATGGCCAGCGCGATCAGCGTCTTGTTGATGGTCATCGTGGAATTTCCTCGTCGTGTTAAATAAGTATGGCAACGCGCCAGTGCGCGCCGACGACATGATGACAATCCGGGTTCGAGTGTCAAGCGGTTCCGTAGTTAGGTTTGTGAAGACGGTGTTATGAGGGTCACACAATCTCGATGGCAATGGCCGTGGCCTCGCCGCCGCCGATGCACAGGGTGGCCACTCCGCGGGTACCGCCACGGTTGCGCAGGGCGTGGACCAGAGTCACCACCAGACGGGCCCCGGAGGCCCCGATCGGGTGGCCCAGGGCGGTGGCGCCGCCGTTGACGTTGACCTTGGCATGGGGGATCCCAAGCTCCTTGATCGGGGTCATGGCCACGACCGCGAAGGCTTCATTGATCTCGAACAGGTCCACGTCGTCGATCGTCCAGCCCACCTGCTTGAGCAGTTTCTCCACCGCGCCCACCGGGGCGGTGGTGAACCACTGCGGCTCCTGCGAGAACGTGCTGTGGCCGACGATACGGGCCAGCGGGGTGATCCCGCGACGCGCAGCTTCGTCGGCGCTGAGCAGGACGGTCGCCGCGGCGCCATCGGAAATGCTGGACGAACTGGCTGCGGTGACCGTGCCGTCTTTGCTGAAGGCGGGCTTGAGGGTCGGAATCTTGGCGATATCGGACTTGCCGGGCTGCTCGTCGCTGGAGAACTCGACTTCGCCCTTGCGCGTGGCCACCTTGACCGCAACGATCTCGCCCTGGAACGCACCGGACGCCTGCGCTGCCTGCGCGCGCCGCGCAGACTCGATGCTGTACTCGTCCTGCGCCTCGCGGGTGAAGCCATACTTTTCGGCCGTGGCGTCGGCGAAGACGCCCATGGCCTGGCCGTCATACGGGTTGACCAGCCCATCCCAGGCCATGTGGTCGACCGCCTGGAAATTACCGAAGCGAGTGCCGATGCGGGAATTCGGGATCATGTGCGGCGCATTGCTCATCGACTCCATGCCCCCGGCAACCACGATGGTGGCCGAGCCCGCCTTGATCAGGTCGTGGCCCAGCATGATCGCCTTCATGCCGGAGCCGCAGACCTTGTTGATGGTGGTGCAGCCGGTGGAGGTGGGCAGGCCGGCGGCAAGGGAAGCCTGCCGCGCCGGAGCCTGGCCCAGGTTGGCGGGCAGCACGCAGCCCATGATCACTTCGGAAACGTCGGCTGCGGGTATGCCGGAATCCTCCAGCGCCGCGCCAATCGCAGCCGCACCGAGGGTCGGGGTAGGCACGCCGTTGAACTGGCCCAGGAAGGAGCCGATCGCGGTGCGCCTGGCGGAAGCAATGACGATGTCGGACATGTGCGAGACTCGTTTGGGTGGGCAAATTCAATTATCCGCCTATGATGCGGGCGGCGGCAAACCGGAACACCGGCACGGCCGGCGATTTGTGATGGCCAGCGCCCCCCGCCGCTGCGCTTTTGGGGTATAGAAAGCACTTGATCAGTTGCTGGCATGCAGCTGGACAATTCGGCGAGGAACAATCGCCAGGATCCGCAACCAGGGAATGCAGGCATGAGTCAGTTTCAGTTGAACGGCAAAGTGATCCAGGCCACGCACTGTCTGCTGGGTGCCTGCCTGCTGGCCGGATTGTCGGCCTGCGGTGGCGGCGGCAGCAACGCCCGCCCCAGCCCCCCGCCCGTGAGCGTAGTAACGCCCACGCCGCCCGCGCCCGTGCCTCCGCCTGTGGTCACTACGCCCAATCCCGCCTTCAGCAAGCATCTGGCAGTGAGCAACGCCTATCCGGCGCTGGAAGCAGGCCTGACCGGGCAGGGCTATGCGATTGGCGTGGTGGATACCGGCGTCAATCGCAACCATCCGGCGCTGCAGGGCCGCGTCACGCATAACCTGAACTATGTCAACTCCCCGCCCAACAACCTCGCCGTTGATGACGTGGTTGGACACGGCACGGCGGTTTCGCTGATCGCGGCCGGCAAGCCCTTTGGCGCTTGGCCTGGAGGCGTGGCGCCCGGGGCCACCATCGTCTCCGCACGCATCATCAACGACGCGCGTCCGTCTGACGACGGCAGCGGCCAGGGCAACGAGGTCAGCGGCGCGATCGGACTGGGGCCGATCAACCAGGACCTGATCAACCGCGGCGCGCGGATCATGAACAACTCCTGGGGTGGTCTGTACTGGACCAACCCGGCGGCGACCGCGGCGATTGCGCAGGAATACCGCCCCTTCATCACCAGCAACGACGGCCTGGTGGTGTTCGCCACCGGCAACTCGTCCTTTGCCGATCCCTCCAGCATGGCCGCGTTGCCCAGCCAGCTGGGCACCGGCGGCAGCCGCCCCGCCGCTGACCTGGAGCGCGGCTGGCTGACCGTGGCTGCCCTCAACACCGACAACCCCACCCAGCTGGCCAGCTATTCCAACGCCTGCGGCGTGGCCATGAACTACTGCCTGGCCGCGGCGGGCTCCGTGGTCGCTCCCGGCACCAACGATTCGCCCAGCAGCCCCAGCTACTGGACCTGGTCAGGCACCTCACTCGCCACACCCCTGATCTCCGGCGCGGCGGCGCTGGTCTGGCAGGCTTTCCCGTACTTCAACAACGACCTGGTCCGGCAGACCCTGCTGGGTACCGCCAACGACCTGGGCGCACCCGGCGTGGACCCGGTGTTCGGCTACGGGGCGCTGGACATTGGCCGTGCGGTCAGGGGACCGGCCCAGTTCAACTGGGGCGACGTGAACGTAAACTTCGCCAGCGTGACCTCCACCTGGGGCAACGCCATCAGCGGCAGCGGGGGCCTGATAAAGCGCGGCAGCGGCACGCTGTCGCTCACTGGCGCCAACAGCTACAGCGGGGCCAGCCGGGTCCAGGGCGGCACCCTGGCGTTCACCGCCGCGGCGCCCAGCAATACCTTCGCGGAAGCCGTCGGCACCGTGGTCCTGCGCAGCGGCGTGAACGGAACCTTGGACAACCGTGGACGCGTGAACGTAATCGGCGCGTCCGGCAGCCGCAGCATCACCGGCAACTATGTGCAAACCGCAAGTGCAATCCTGGGCTACCAGGTCGGTTCGCCGCTGTCAGTGACCGGCAGCGCACAGTTGGCGGGCCAGCTGCAGGTGCTCGGCATCGCGTCGGGCTATGTGCGCAGCAGCAGCGAAACCGTGCTCACCGCCGCAGGCGGCGTGAGCGGCACCTTCGCTTCGCTCAGCAATGGCCCGGGCGTGTTCCTTGAAGGCACGCTGGGCTACGACCCCAACCGCGCGAGGCTGGACATCACCCGCCTGGACATCACCGCCACGGCGATGCTGATCGGCGTGGCCACCCCGGCATCGCTGGGCGCCGCCACCCGGCTGGAAGCCGCATTTGACCGCATTGACGAACAGCTGGGCGGCCCGCTGGCGATCTCACCCATCCCCGAATCCTTCCTCACCCTGGCCGGCGAATTCCAGCGCACCGGCAGCGCGGCCGATGCCGGCGCTTCACTCGAGAGCCTGTCCGGGCAGGTGCATGCGGCTGCGGACCGCATGACCTTCGACGCCATCGACCTGCAGCGGCGCGCGCTCTCCGCGCGCTTCGGCCAGCTCGTCGAACAGCCGCGGGCGGCCGGCGACTGGTTCCAGACCCTGGGCCAGGCCGGCGGCGCGAACGCAGTTGGGAATTTCGAGATTGAAGGCTGGCTGCTGGGCACGGACCAGCGCCTGGGAGAACAGGCCGTGGTCGGCCTGGCCTTTGGCGAAACCCGTGCCGACAATGCGGCCAACCTGTCGGGTGACTTCAGCCGCGACCGCCAGACCCAGGCGCAGTTCTATGCAGGGACCATGCGGGGCAAGGCGTATGCGTTGGGGCAGCTTGGCCTCGGCCGCTACGACCGGCAGGTGAGGCGGGCGGTGCAGCTGGGCGACGGACGCTACGGCGTGGCCAGCGACTATTCCGGGGAATACACCCTGGCCAGCGTGGAGACCGGCTACCGCTTCGGCGGGGCAGGTTGGTCGCTGACCCCCTACGTGGGCATGGACCATGCGCGGGTCTCGCGGGGAGGGTTCTCCGAAGCCGGCGCAGGTGGATTCGGCCTTCAGACCCGCGACAGCAGCGGCGAGCGCAGCCAGGCGGTGGCCGGGGCGCGCAGCGAACTTGCGTGGGCCGGCAATACGGGACCGGCCTGGGCGCTGCACGGCTATGTCGAATGGCAGGAATTGCTGGCCGAGCGCGGTTTCGACTTCGACGCCAGCTTCGTCGGCGTGGAGGCATGGACGCCGCTGGGCAACGAGGCTGCCGCGGGTTCGGGCGGGGTGTTCGGGCTGGGACTTGAAACCCGTCCCGCCGATGCGCTCAGCCTGGGCCTGGGCTATGACCGGCGTTTCGGCGCCTACAGTCGCGACAGCCTGCTGTCGCTGCGGGCCGCACTGCGTTTCTGAGCGGCGACCTCAGCCGCGGCCTTCGAACAGCTCGCGGCCGATCAGCATGCGCCGGATCTCGTTGGTGCCGG
>JAJAZJ010000318.1 GCA_026785795.1 Pseudoxanthomonas sp. | reverse complement strand
GCCCAGTAGAAGCCGAGCAGGCAGGCAATGAACAGGGCGTACAGCAGCGGCAGGAACACGCGGCGGCGGAACCGGCTGACCAGCGCGCCGTGCAGCGGCTGCAGCAGCAGCATGCAGGCGAAGGTTCCCATGAACAGCACCTGCACCTGGTACTCACCCAGCGGAATGCCGTGGCCGCCGAACCAGTCCACCAGCCAGCGCGGAAACACGGTGGCCGGATCGTTCGACGCCGCCACCGCATCGCGGATGGGCCGCAGCACGTAATAGCCGGTGAGCAGGAAGAAGAAATACAGGAACGACCACAGCAGCGGCGGCGATTGGCGCAAGCTGGCGCGCAGGCGGCCCAGGGCAGTCGGTGGCTGGTGGGACATGGCCAGGCGGTGGTCCGGTTGCGAATCGGTGGGAGGCACATGCGCACGGCCGGGTGGCTGGCCTGCGCTTTGGCGCACGGTATCCGATGCACTGCAACATCGCCAGCGCTTTTCATTGATGCGGCCGCCGGATTCCGGCAGCTTGCCCGGGTCCGGCAGCGGCCGAGCATTTGCTCTACGCTTGGCCGCTAGCTTCGCTGCATTACCGGAACAGGCGCACGCGTGTACGACTACATCATCATTGGCGCCGGCTCTGCCGGCTGCGTGTTGGCCAACCGCCTGTCCGAAGACCCCAATATCAAAGTCCTGCTGCTGGAAGCCGGCCCCCGCGACTGGCATCCCTTTATCCACATGCCGGCGGGACTGGCCAAGCTGGTCGGCCAGAAGGGCGTCAACTGGAACTATGACACCGCTCCCGAGCCGCAGCTCAACCAGCGCCGCCTGTGGTGGCCGCGCGGCAAGGTGCTGGGCGGCTCCAGCTCGATCAACGCCATGTGTTACATCCGCGGCGTGCCCGCCGACTATGACGACTGGGCCGCGCAGGGTGCCGAAGGCTGGGGCTGGGACAGCGCCCTGCCCTATTTCAAACGCGCCGAACACAACTCGCGCGGTGGCGACGCACTGCACGGTGCAGGTGGCCCACTGCATGTCTCGGACCTGCGCTACACCAATCCGCTGTCGTCGGTGTTCATCCAGGCCGGCGAGCAGGCCGGGTTTGCGCGCAATGACGATTTCAACGGCCCCGAGCAGACCGGCGTGGGCATGTACCAGGTCACCCAGAAAGACGGCGCGCGCTGCTCCACCGCGGTGGCCTACCTGCACCCAGTCAGGCCGCGTGCCAACCTGCAGGTGGTGACCGGCGCCCTGGTGCGCCGCATCGTGCTGGAATCCGGGCGTGCGGTCGGCGTGGCCTATGCGCGCGGCGCACAGGAAGTGCAGGCACGCGCCGAGCGCGAGGTGCTGCTGTGCGGGGGCGCGATCAATTCACCGCAGCTGCTGATGCTTTCTGGCATTGGCCCGGCCGCGCACCTGCAGGAGCACGGCATCCCCGTGGCCGTGGACGCACCCGGCGTGGGCGGCAACCTGCAGGACCACCTGGACATATGCACCCTGCAGCACAGCACCCAACCGGTGACCTACGACCGCGTGGGCGACCTGGCCATCGCCTACCAGTACTACCTCAGGAACCACAGCGGCCCGGGAACCAGCAACATCGCCGAAGCCGGCGGTTTCCTGCGCTCGCGCCTGGCGCCGGATGCACGCGCCGACATCCAGCTGCATTTCGTACCTGCAATGCTCGAAGACCATGGACGCACCCGCCTTGAGGGCGATGGCTACACGCTGCACGCCTGCTTCCTGCGTCCACGCAGCCGTGGCCGGATCCGCCTCAACAGCGCAGACCCGCGTGCCGATGCCCGCATCGAGGCCAACTACCTGAGCGATGCCGAAGGCTTCGACCTGGCGATGATGCTGGAGTGCGCCAAGCTGTCCCGCGAGCTGTTGGCACAGCAGGCATTCGACGCCTATCGCGGCGCGCCGATCCAGCCGCCGCGCGATGGGCTGTCGGATGCGGAGTGGGTCGAGTTCATCCGCGCCAAGGCGGAAACCGTGTACCACCCGGTCGGAAGCTGCCGCATGGGCAGCGGCGCAGATGCGGTGGTGGATACCCAGCTGCGCGTGCGCGGGGTGGACGGATTGCGGGTAGTGGATGCGTCAGTGATGCCAAGCCTGATTGGCGGCAACACCAACGCGCCCACCATCATGATTGCCGAACGTGCTTCGGACCTGATCCGCGAGCGGCAGCCCCTGCGCGCCTGACCCGTCAGCCCCGATCCAGCATGGGCGGCAGCGGACAATGCAGCACTGCGCAGAGGGTGCGCAGCAGTTCGGCCTCGGCCACGCTGACCCGGCCGTCATGGCTCACCGTGGCGGTTACCGCTTCCACCATGACCTGCTTGGCCAGTGGATCCAGCGCATCCAGCCCTTCCCACACCGCCTCGAGCGCCAGTACGCCATCGGCAGGCGGCGCATACGGCAGGTGGTCGCGGGGCAGCACGCGCTGCAGGCCGCTGAGGTAGGCGTGCTGCGCGGCTGCGGCATTGCCGGGGTTGCCCGCCTGCGCCACGACCGACAGCAGGGTAGCGAATTCCTGCTTCACGCTGCCGGGCTTGCGTCGGCCGAAGCGTGCATAGCGTGCCGGGTCCAGTGATTCACGCACTTGGGTTTCCAGTAACCGCCCCAGGCAGTACTCGAACAGCGAGACCTTGCCATCGGCGTGGACCATCGCATGGGTCGCGGCCAGGAACGCATCCAGCTGCGGGCGTGGCCGCAGCCGCAGCACCGGGAACGCCAATCCTGCCAGCGGCAGCCGCAGCATCGGATGCAGGCTGGCCAGGTGCGCCGCGTTCAGCGCGACGGCCCGTGCCGCCACCGCTTCACCCAGGCGCGCGCCAATCTCGACGCGCTGTTTGGCCGCAATGGCGGCATCCTCGCTGAGCAGCAGGCCCAGCAGCAGCGGCATCACCGATTCGCGCTGTGCGGCCAGCGCGCGCAGCTGATCGGGCAATGACTCGAAGATGCTGCCGGCGAGACGGTAGTCGTCGTTGGACGGGGCAGCCACCTGCGCCGCAACCTTCGGCGGGGTGATGTTGATGGAATGCGCGGCCGAGGGCAGCGGAGGCGGCGCGCCGGCCAGGCCCAGCGCGATGTCTTCCTGCATCCCGTTGGGCGGACTGGCCATCCAGCGGGCGGACAGCTGCTCGAGCTGCTGGGCGTTGAACGAAGGATCCAGCTTGCGGATGCGCTCTACCAGCGGCGGGTGGGTGGCGAACAGGCCGGACAGGGCCATGCCCTGCCCGAACAGCATATGGCTGACTTCCTCGGCCTTGGAGGCGTCGGTGAGCTTGGATCCATCGTGCAGGCCACCAATCTTCTTCAACGCGCCCACCAGGCCGGCGGTCTGGCGCGTGAACTGCACGGCCGAGGCATCGGCCAGCATTTCCCGCTGGCGGCTCACCCCGGCCTTGATCATGCGCCCGAAGAACAGGCCGACGAACCCCACCAGCATGGTGACCAGGGCAATGACCAGGATCGGCGCGGTCTCCTTGCTGCGACCGAAGCGGCCGTACAGCAGCACGCGCTGGCCGATGATGCTCAGCATCATGATCCCGAACAGGATGCCCATCAGGCGGATATTCAGGCGCATGTCGCCGTTGAGGATGTGGCTGAACTCGTGGGCAATGACCCCCTGCAGCTCGTCCCGGTTCAACCTGTCCAGCGCGCCGCGGGTAACCGCCACCGCGGCGTCGGAAGGCGAGTAGCCCGCCGCGAACGCGTTGATGCCGGCCTCGTGCTCCATCACGTAAAGCTTCGGCACCGGCACCCCCGAGGCAATGG
>JAJAZJ010000317.1 GCA_026785795.1 Pseudoxanthomonas sp. | reverse complement strand
CTGTTCACCCGCGCCACGAAGTCGCTGAGGCTGAGGTCGAGGTCGTCCACGCCGCCGGAGGATTTGGTTGCGTAGTAGTAGCGCAGGGCTTCTGGCTCCAGCCCGGCAATCAGGTAGGTGCGGGCCATGATGAAGGTGCCCCGCGACTTGGACATCTTGGCGCCGTCCACGGTCAGGTAGCCGTTGACGTGCAGGCGCGTTGGCGCGCGGTAGCCGACGCCGTTAAGCACCGCGGGCCAGAACAGGCCGTGAAAATTGACGATGTCCTTGCCGATGAAATGGTGCAGCTCGGTCTCGGTGCCCTCGCGGATATTGGCGTCGAAATCCAGCCCCTCGCGCTCGCACAGCATCCTGAAGCTGCTCAGATAGCCGATGGGCGCATCCAGCCATACGTAAAAAAACTTTCCGGGCGAGCCGGGGATTTCAAAGCCGAAATAGGGCGCATCGCGGGAGATGTCCCAGGCCCGCAGCCCACCTTCGGAGTCCAGCCATTCCATCAGCTTGGCCTTCACCCCGGGAAGCGCCACGTCGCGAGCCAGCCAGTCGCGCAGGAACGATTCGAATCTACCCACCTCGAAGAAGAAATGCTCGGAGTTGCGGAGTTCCGGCGTGGCGCCGGACAGCACCGACCTCGGATCCTTCAGGTCGGTCGGCGCATAGGCTGCGCCGCAGACCTCGCAGTTGTCGCCGTACTGGTCGGCGGCGCCACAGTTGGGACAGGTGCCCTTGATGTAGCGGTCGGGCAGGAACATGCCCTTGGACGCATCATAGAACTGGGCCACGCTGCGGCGCGCAATATGGCCGCCTGCCTCCAGCTTGGCGTAGAACGCTTCGGTCAGTTCGCGGTTGGCCGGGGAATTGCTGGAATCGTAATGGTCGAAGGCCACGCCGAAAGCAGAGAAGTCCTGCTCGTGGCTGGCCTGCATGGTGGCAATGAAGGCTTCTGGCGTGACTCTGGCCTTTTCGGCCGCCAGCATGATCGGGGTGCCGTGGGTGTCGTCGGCGCAGACGAAATGCACCGTGTCCCCGCGCATGCGCCGCGCCCGCACCCAGATGTCGGCCTGGATGTAGCCCACCAGATGGCCCAGGTGCAGCGGTCCGTTGGCATAGGGCAGGGCAGCGGTGACGAGCGCAGTGCGGGTCATGGCGGGTGTCGAGGATGCGTGACGCGATTATCGCATGCGCTTGCGGGGCCAGCGCCGGATACAACTAGGCCCGGCGATAGCCGGGCCTTGGATGGCGCGTGCCTGCAGCAGGCGCGCTTACTGGCGCTCCCAGACCTGCTCCTTGCAGATTAATACCACGCAGCCTGAGACATCCAGCTTCTTGCCGCCGTCGGCCAGCTGCATCTTCGACTTGAACACCTTGCCGTCGTTCGGGCGCAGGATGGTGCCGCCGGAATACCCGGCGCCGTCCTTCTTCATCCCGCGGATGATCTCCATGCCCTTGATCGGCTTGTCCTTGCGGTCATCCTTGCGCTTGTCGCAAATCGGGTTCGGGCCGCTGTCGGACGACAGGATCTCGGTGATGTGGCCGCTGAAAGTGCCGTTGCTGTTCTGGGTGATCTGGACGATGGACTTGGGCTTGCCGGTCTCGTCATCGATGGTCTTCCAGCGCCCTACAACCGGGTCCGCGGCGTTGGCGGCCAGCGAGGCCAGCAGCAGGGGCAGGGCCAGCAGGCTGGCAGTCAAGGTGTTGCGCATATTCCCCTCCGAGGGATGCGGATAGCGCCATGCAGCCAGTTGCCGCAGGCGTGGCGTCGTCGTTATACCGCATCGCCAGCCCCCCACGCTGCTGCGAGGCGCCGTGTTCAGCGGCCGTGCGGGCACTGCAAACGGTTAAAATGTGCGCTCCTTCAAAGCCAAGGTCTGCATCGTGGAGCAGCGAATCACCGCACATGCGGTCCAGCCGGGGCTTTCGCCTTCGCCGAGGGTGAAGAACGTCATCGCCATCGGCTCCGGCAAGGGTGGGGTGGGCAAATCGACCACCGCGGTCAACCTTGCGCTTGCGCTGGCCGCGGACGGCGCGCGCGTCGGAGTGCTGGATGCCGATGTCTACGGCCCCAGTATTCCCACCATGCTTGGCCTCAGCGGCAAGCCACAGAGCCCGGACAACAAGTCGATCGAGCCCATGCGCGCCTTCGGCCTGGAGGCGATGTCGATCGGCTTCCTGGTCGATGCGGACACCCCCATGATCTGGCGCGGCCCCATGGCCACGTCGGCCCTGGTCCAACTGTTCACGGACACTCTATGGGGTGACCTGGACTACCTGCTGGTGGACCTGCCGCCAGGCACCGGCGACATCCAGCTGACCCTGGCGCAGAAGATCCCGGTGGCCGGCGCGGTCATCGTGACCACGCCGCAGGACATTGCGACCCTGGACGCCAGGAAGGCGCTGCTGATGTTCCAGAAGGTCGAGGTGCCGGTGCTGGGCATCATCGAGAACATGGCCGTGCACGTCTGTTCGAACTGCGGGCACGCCGAGCACCTGTTCGGCGAAGGTGGCGGCCAACGCATGTCGGAACGCTACGGCGTGCCG
>JAJAZJ010000316.1 GCA_026785795.1 Pseudoxanthomonas sp. | reverse complement strand
CCCAGCGACCGCGAGACCACGCAGTGGTATTTCCAGCGCTATATCGCGCACCTGCCGGCGGCAAGTGAAATCGTGCTGCTGGACCGCAGCTGGTACAACCGCGCCGGCGTGGAAAAGGTCATGGGCTTCTGCACCGACGCGCAGTACAAGGCCTTCCTGCAGCAGGCGCCGGCGTTCGAGCAGCTGCTGGTGGACGACGGCATCCTGCTGTTCAAATACTGGCTTACGGTGGACCAGGCGCAGCAGGAAGCGCGTTTCGAGGAGCGCCTGCATGACCCGCTCAAACAGTGGAAGCTTTCCCCGATCGACCTGAAGGCGCGCCAGAACTACGCCGACTACACCAAGGCCCGTGAAGCCATGCTCAAGGCCACCCATACCGCGCAGGCGCCGTGGACTCTGGTGGACTTCAACGACCAGCGGCGTGGTCGGCTGGGCCTGATCCGCGACCTGCTGGACCGCCTGCCCGATATCCACGTGCCGCCGGAGAAGTTCAAACTACCGCCGCTGGAAGGCAAGCCGCTGAAGGAGCGCTTCACCATGATCAAGCCGATTGCCGACTACCACGGCAAGGATTGATGAGTGTGATCCAAGTGGAAGCTGCGTAGGAGCGACGTAAGGCGCGAAGCCTCGAACCCGACAAATATGCGTTCGCGACTTACGTCGCACCTACGGCGCTCCTACGGCGCTCGTGCGGGGGTTGCGGCGATGACCGCCTCGATCTCGTGCGCGGTCACCGGCCCCAGGAACTGCTTGGCAACGGTCCCGTCGGGCGCGATGACGTAGGTCATGGGCAGGCCGCGCGGCGTGGCGAAATCCGCCGGCGGGTTGTATACGTCCAGCAGGGCAACGGGATACACCACGGGCCGCTTGGCCAGAAAATCACGCATCGCCTGCATTCCGATTTCCTCATAGGCAAGCCCCACCACCCGCAGGTCCTCGCGGCGCGCGTCCAGCTCCGACAGCTCCGGCATTTCCTTGATGCACGGCGCGCACCAGGTGGCCCAGAAATTCACCACGACCCATTGGCCGCGGTGCGCGGCCAGGTCGAACGACGCTCCGTCCAGCGTTTCCACCGCCAGCGTCGGAATCCTGGCGGTCTGGTCACTGGAATCAGCGGGCGCCGCCGCCGGCGCTGCAACCACTGGCGCGGTGGCCGCCGGCTGCGCGTCGGTCTGGGCAGGGCGGCACCCCGCCATGGCCAGCAGCAGCAGCACGCTGCCGATCATCCTGTAGTTCATGCCTTTGCCTCGTCCGGGAATACGTAGATATCGCTGACCTTGCGCTTCAGCACTGCACGCAGCGGGATCCGCAGCTCATCCACTGCCCCCCGGACCGCGATGCCCAGAGCATCATCGTGGCACGGCAGGTGGGCCTCGGCGATCGGCACGCGCAGCTGGCAGGCTTCATAAAGTTCGGCCAGGGTGATGTCGTCCAGGTCGCGCGCCAGCAGCCATTCACCCTCCTCGTCGCGGCGCAGCAGGTTGATCTCCGCCAGCTGGCCCAGGATCTGCTGGATCAGTGAATCCGTCAGCATTGGCTCGAGCTGCAGCAGCTCGTCGCTGTGCAGGCCCCGGCCCTGCGCACGCGCGGCGTCGAAGCGGCCGAGCATCCGCAGCAGGGCGTACATCTCATAGCCCACGGGCAGGCGCATGGAGACGGGCTGGTAGCGGAACGCCGCCATCGCCGAAGCGAACGATGCGCCCAGCAGGATCGCCACCCAGCCCAGGTAGATCCACAGCAGGAAGATAGGCACCGACGCGACCGCGCCATAGATCCGCTCGTAGGAATCGAAACTGCCCAGGTATACGCCCAGCCCCCAGCGCACCAGCTCGAGCAGCAGCGTGGCCAGCAGCGCGCCCGCCACCGCATAGCGCAGGCGGATGGTGCGGTGTGGCACCACGCGGTAGATGGCGGTAATGGCCAGGAATTCAATCACCACCGGGGTCACTTTCAAGGTGAGCGTTTCCAGCACCTGCCCCTGCTGGGTGGCGAACATCAGCAAGGCGAAGAACTGCGCGGACAGGGCCAGCGAGGCTACCGCCACCAGCGCGCCCAGGGTCAGCACCGTCCAGTACACCAGGAAGCGGCTCAGCCGGGGCCGCGTGGAGGTGACGCGCCAGATGTTGTTGAAGGTGGTCTCCACGCTGTGCAGCGTCACCAGCAGCGAGATGACCAGGGCAATCACGCCGGGCACGGTGAGGTTGCCGGCGCTGGCGGTGAACTGGGTGATGTATTTCTCGACCGAGCTGGCGGCGGCAGGCACGAAGTTGGAGAAGATGTAGCTGCTCAGCTGGTCGCTCCATTGCTCGAACACCGGAAACGCCGACAGCACGCCAAACACCACCATCGCCAGCGGCACCAGCGCGAACACCGTGGTGAACGACAGCGCCGCCGCTGCGTGGAACAGGCGGTCGTGCAGGAAGCGCTTGGCCAGGAAGCGGGCGAAGGTGCGGGCGCGGGCGCGGTCGCGGGCGCGGTCCACCCAGCGGTTCAAAGAGTCCAGTGGTTCCATGACCGGCAGGTTACCCGATGCGCGCAGCCCGCGACATGGCCGATACTAGGCGCTGATTCGATGCAGGGCGGGACCATGGCGGACATCCTGGTGCTTTATTACAGCCGCGGCGGCTCGGTGGCCCGGCTTGCACAGCACGTGGCGCGCGGCGTTGGGGAAGTGGACGGCATGGGCGCACGGCTGCGCACGGTGCCGCCGGTGGCCGTGTCCACCCAGACCGCCCTGCCGCCGGTGCCGGAGGCAGGCGCGCCCTACGTGCAGGCGCAGGATCTGGAGGAATGCGCCGGCCTGCTGCTGGGCAGCCCCACCCGCTTCGGCAACATGGCCGCACCGCTGAAGCACTTCATCGACGGACTGGGCGCGCAGTGGGCCAGCGGCACCCTGGTCGGCAAGCCCGCGGGCGTATTCACTTCCACCGCTACCCAGCATGGCGGGCAGGAATCCACCCTGCTCAGCATGCAGATACCGCTGCTGCACCACGGCTGCCTGATCGTAGGCATTCCCTACACCGAGCCGGCGCTGAGCAGCACCTGCACGGGCGGCTCGCCCTACGGCGCCAGCCATGTAGCGGGCGGCGCCAATGATCCCGAGCTGAGCCAGGATGAAATGACTCTGGCACGGGCACTGGGCCGCCGCGTGGCGGAAATCGCGCGCCGGCTGGGGAACACTGCATGAGCACCTCGCGCCGGGTGCTGGCGGCATCACTGTTCGCCCTGTCGGTGCTGTATTCGGTGTGGTTTCATGATGACAAGCATCGGCTGGCCGCCATGCTGGTGTTCACCCTGCCGCCGCTGCTGATGCTGGTGGGCGTGCTGGCGGGCAGCGCCAAGGCAGCGTTCTGGGCCGGCGTGTTCGGGCTGTTCTGGTTCTGCCATGGGGTG
>JAJAZJ010000315.1 GCA_026785795.1 Pseudoxanthomonas sp. | reverse complement strand
GGTTTAGGCTGACGTCCAGCACCACCGGCTTGGTGATGTCCTTCACGGTCAGGTTGCCGGTGACCTTCAGCTTGCCCGCGCCCGCGGCTTCGACCTTGGTGCTCTTGAAGGTGGCAGCCGGATACTTGGCGGCTTCAAAGAAGTCGGCGCTGTTCAAATGGTCATTGAACTTTGGCGTGAAACCGTTGAGGCCGGCCAGCGGAAGCGTGACTTCCACGCTGGAGGCGGACACGTTGTCCGGGTCATAGACCAGGGTGCCTTCCACCTGGCCGAAGTGCGCGCTGGGATTGGAGAGGCCAAAGTGGCTCCACTGCGCAATCACGTCGGTATGGGTTGGGTCGATCGTGTAGGTGACCGGTGCGGCGAAGGCGGCGCCTGCGAAGGCGAACAGGGCAGCAACAAGCAGGGTCTTGCGCATGGCGGACTCCGTTGGGTGGTGTGAGACAGCTGAACAGAGGCTGGGTTGTGGCAACGTGAAGCGTGCAGCGACTACTCGATGCGCGCCGCCTCGTCGAAGGACAGCCGCGGTGAACGCGGGAACAGGCCGGCCGGATCGCCGTAGCCCAGGTTGACCAGGAAGTTCGACTTGATCGCGGTGCCGGCGAAGAACGCCTCATCGACCTTGGCATTGTTGAAACCGGACATCGGCCCTGCATCCAGTCCCAGCGAGCGAGCGGCCAGGATCAGGTACGCGCCCTGCAGCGTGCCGTTTCGGAACGCCGCTTCCCGGCGGTTCTCGCGTGGACCGTCAAACCATGCCTTGGCGTCCACGTGCGGGAACAGGTAGGGCAGCTTGTCGTGGAAGTCTTCATCGTGGGCGACAATGACCGTGACCGGCGCGGCCAGGGTCTTGGCCAGGTTGCCTTCGGAGAGGGCCGGCTTGAGCTTCTGCTTGGCTTCGGGTGACTGCACGAACACGAAGCGGGCGGGCGACATGTTGGCCGAGGTCGGCCCCCACTTCAGCAGGTCGTACAGGGCACGCAGCTGCCCTGCCTCCAGCGCACGGTCCTGGAAGTCGTTCTGGGTGCGCGCGGTGCGAAACAGCTGGTCCAGCGCGGTATCGTTCAACACTTCAGGCATGGCAGATCCAGTTCGGGGGCGGGAAGATGGTTCGATGCACGGGGACTGCAAATTGGGCTGCGAGTGTAGACTGTCCCGCAGATGACAGCCTGTGGCCGGTCCAGAACGGATTGTTTTAGTTTTTGGAACAAGGCGCAGCCCACCCGTGAACTCAACCCAGCTCTGGACCCTGACTGACGGCCATGCCGGCAACCGCCGCCAGGCCGACGCGCTGGCGGCGGCCCTGGACCAGGGCGCTACCCGGGACTGGGCGCTGCAGACACGCCCGCCGTGGCGCTGGCTGGCGCCTCACATGCTGACCGGGGCAACGCATGCGTTCGGGGCGACGTTCCGTGGTGCGCTTGCGCAACCACCACGGCTGGCGATTGGCTGTGGTCGCCAGGGTGCACTGGCCACGCGCCTGCTGCGCACGCGCGGCACCACCACGCTGCAGATCCTGGACCCGCGTATCGATCCACGTCACTTTGATCTGGTGATCGCGCCCCACCACGACGGTCTGTCCGGCCCCAATGTCATCGGCCTGCACGGCAGCCTGAATCCGGTTGGCGATGCGTGGCTGGCGAGCGCCCGCGCGCAACACGCACGCTTCGCCGATCTGCCGCAGCCGCGGACCACCGTGCTGCTGGGCGGGCCAAGCGCGCACGCGCACTTCGACCTGCGTGCGTTCCAGGACCTGGCCAGCCGACTTGACGCGAGTCTGTCGCGGGACGGCGGCAGCGTGCTGGTCAGCACATCGCGACGCACCCCGGCCGACCTGGTGGCCGCCGTGCGCCAGCGCTACGCCAATACGCCCGCTGCGGTCTGGTGCGGAGACGCCGATGGCGCCAACCCCTACTCCGGCCTGCTGGCCTGGGCCGACCGCATCGTGGTCTCGCCCGATTCGGTCAACATGCTGTCCGAAGCCTGCGCCACCGAGGCGCCGGTGTTCGTGTTCGAGCCTGGGATGGTGAGCGGTCGGCCGCGCCTGTTTTTGGACGCATTGCTCGGCAGTGGACGCATCCACCCGATGGACACCATGCTGACCCCGTTCCCGGTGGAACCCCTGCGCGAAACCACCCGCGTCGCCGCGCTGGTCCAACAGCGCCTGTCCCTGTAGCAGCTGCGCCAGCTGCGACCGCAGACTTCAGGTCACTTCGAGTGTCATAGCGTCTCCAGCATCAGGGTCGCAGCTGGCACAGCTCCTACCTGGAGCGTCCCCGTTTGGTAGGAGCGCTCCATGGGCGCGAGCTTTTCCGCTTGCCACGGCAGAATCAAGAGCTCGCGCCCATGCGGCGCTCCTACAAATGCGAACGCGCTACGTCTTATCGAAAGATAGTCCCTGGGTGACGATCGCCGCGCGTACCTGCGCACGCGCGACGGTGACAGCAGGGCTTTCCGTTACCCAGCGCGGACGCCGGTCCAGGGTACAGGCCAGCCCTTCGCCGACGAACGCGGCGTGTGCCTGGCGCAGTGTGTCCGCCATCAGGTGGTCGATCAGCGATGAGTTGAGCATCGCCGCGATCAATCCCGGCGTATCGCGCGGGGCGATCAGTGCGTCATGCGTGGCCGCACGCTGCAGCACCAGGTACTGCAGCAGGAACTCCAGGTCCACCAGCCCACCCTCGCCCTGTTTGAGGTCGAAGCGCGCTGCGTCGCTGCGGTCCAGCTCGGCGCGCATCTTTAGACGCATCCCGTCCACCTCGCGGCGCAGCGCCTCGACCGCCCGCGGCTGCGCCAGGGTCTGGCTGCGGATGGCGTCGAACGCTTCAAGCAGCGATGCATCACCGGCGACACCGCGCGCGCGCACCAGCGCCTGGTGTTCCCAGGTCCAGGCACGGTCGCGCTGGTAATCGCGGTAGCTGGCCAGTGACGACACCAGCAATCCCTTGGCGCCATCGGGCCGCAGGCGCACGTCCACGTCGTACAGGCGGCCGGCGCCGGTGACCGCACCCAGCAGCGCGACCAGTTTCTGCGCCAGCCGCGCATACCAGCGGCCTGCCTCCAGCGATCGCGGACCATCGGATACTGCATCAGGACCAGCGTCGTACAGAAACACAAGATCCAGGTCCGAGCCGAAGCCCAGCTCCGCGCCGCCCAGGCTGCCATAGCCGACGACCGCGAAGCGCCCGCCGGGCACTTGCCCATGCGCAGTCTGCAGCTCGCCCTGCACGACGCGCAGCACCACGCCCACTACCGCCTCGGCCAGCCACGCCAGCTGTCGGCAGCTGTCCGCTGCGGGCTGGCGACCATCGAGTGTGGCCAAGGCAATGCGAAAACTCAGGGCCAGGCGACGCTCGTTCAACGCGCCGAGTGCGGTTTCCGTATCTTCTTCGCGCAGGGCCGCCTCGCACTCTGCGTGCAGGCTGTTGCGGGTGGGCAACGGCCCGCCGACCCGGGTGTCCAGCAGTTCGTCCAGCAGCAGCGGATACAGCGCCAGGCGTTCACCCAGCAGCGCGCTGCGTGCCAGCACGTCGACCAGGCGCGCCAGCGCGCTGGGCTGTTCATCCAGCAGCGCCAGGTAGCTGGTCCGGCGCAGGATGGCGTTCAGCAGCAGCAGCAACCGCTTCAGCGCGGCATCGGGCTGGGACGAATTGGCGGCTGCATCCAGCAGGGCCGGCAATACCCGATCCAGCCGCGTGCGCGCGCTGTCGGACAGGCCGTGCACGCCGGCGGAATGGGCGAATTCGCGCAGCGCTGCATCGGCCTGCGCCGCATCGGCGAAGCCGGCCGCGGTCAGCACCTGCGCTTCGCCCGCATCGGGCAGGCTGCGCCAGTACTGTCCCAACGCGCCGGGCACCGCGTCACGCGGGCGTGGCGCCAGCAGTTCACCGAACTCGGCGGCCACGCGTTCGCGCTGCGCGTCCAGCGCGATGCGCAGCGCGGCCCAGTCCGCGTAGCCCAGCGAACGCGCCAGCCGCATGCGATCCAGCACATCTTCCGGCAGCGCGTGGGTCTGGGCATCGCGCAGCATCTGCAGGCGATTCTCCAGCGTGCGCAGGAATCGGTACGCGTAGGCCAGCGCAGCGGCGTCGGCGTCGGCCATCTGCCGGGTTGCCACCAGCGCACGCAGCGCCGGCAGCAGGCGACGTTCGCGCAGTAGCGGCTCGCGGCCGCCGCGGATCAGCTGCAGGGCCTGGGCCAGGAATTCGATCTCGCGAATCCCGCCGGGGCCACGCTTGATGTCGTCGGCCAGTTCGCGGCGCGCGACTTCCGCGGCGATCGCGGCCTTCATCGCGCGCAGCCCGTCCAGCGCGGTGAAGTCCAGGTAGCGCCGGTACACGAACGGACGCAGCCCCAGAAGCCAATGTTCCCCGGCGGCGATGTCGCCGGCCACCGCGCGCGCCTTCAGCCAGGCGTAGCGCTCCCAGTCGCGGCCCTCGCGCTGGAAGTACTGGTCCATGCCGGCGAACGACAGCGCCACCCGCCCGGCGTTGCCGAACGGGCGCAGGCGCAGGTCCACGCGGTGACAGAAACCGTCCACCGTGGGTTCGTCCAGCAGCTTGGCCAGGCGTTGGCCCAGCCGCGCGAAGTAGTCCTCCGCCGCCAGCGGTCGCAGACCATCGGACTCGCCGCCTTCGGGATAGGCGTAGACAAGATCGATATCGGAGGAAAAGTTCAGTTCGCCGCCGCCCAGCTTGCCCAGCCCGAACACCACCAGCCGCTGCACTTCGCCGCTGGCAGACCGCACCTGACCGTGGCGCTGTTCAAATTCCTGTTCCAGTGCAGCCAGACCAAGCTGCAGGCAGGTTTCCGCCAGCCGCGTGCTGGCGGCCAGGATGGCGTCCACGTCGTCGAACCCGTGCACGTCGCGCCACACTAGGCGAGTGGATTCGGCGGTGCGATAGCGGCGCAGCTGCCCCGGCCAGGACACAGGATCATTGGCAGCCAGCACCGGCAGCGCCAGCGCGGCCGCGCCGTCATCATTCGCGAACTGTTCCAGCAGCCCGGGCTGCCTGCGCAAGGTGTCCAGGGCGAAATCACTGGCCTCGATCACCGTGCCTACCCGCGCCGCGAACGCTGCATCCTGCAGCAACCCGGCCACCTGCGGCGAAAGCCCGCGCAACCGCGCAAGCCCGCGCTGGACCAGCGCATCAAGCGGTGCATTGGGATCGACGGTCGTGGCCTGCATGTGCTGCGATTGTGTCATGGGCCAGCGACAGGGGATTACTCGACCCCGCCAGGCACACGCCGAGCGCTTCGCCCTGCGTCCGTGGCGCACGCCGTCACCTGTCGCCGAAAGCGCAGCACGCTATCCGCCGCTTGATCACGTTCCCCGGGCGACCCCTTGCGCACGCTGCTCGCCGTATTCCTGCTGCTTGCCCTGCTCCGACTACCGGCAGTCGCCGCGCAATCAGCGCGGTATCAATGGGGCTGGGTTCTTCTTCCTGCGCCTGCCGCATTCGAAGCTCGAAGTGGACCTGCCGTTGATCGCGACGTTCCCACCCGGCGATCCGCCCGATGCCGGCCGGCTGCCCGATATCCTGGTGAGCCCGGGCGTGGCCGACCTCAGCGCAGGCATCGACAGCCAGATGCAGGCCGTGCGTGCCGCACTGCGCGACGGCACCCGCGACTGAGCCTGTCGAGCCGAGGCCCCAGGGGCGCTCAACCCGCCTGCACCACCTGCCACACCGCGCGACCCAGTGCGGCCAGGAACGGATAGCCGATGCTTTCGTATTCGTAGGCGTCGTCGTTGAAGACGCCGTCGGCATTGACGTAGATACTCGCCGCCAGCAGGCATTCCTGGGTGC
>JAJAZJ010000314.1 GCA_026785795.1 Pseudoxanthomonas sp. | reverse complement strand
GGGTATCGGTGTTCGGCGTGGTGCTGGCGCCGGTCGGCGGCGTACTCTGGCACGCTGCCGAAGGGCAGGGCGCGTACCGCCGCGACGGCGCGAGCAGCGTGCAGCTGCACACGCGCAGGCCCGCCACCGGTCGTCTGCGCGTGGCCGCCAGCCGCTCCCACCGCGACGCGCGCACCGTAGCGCTGTTGGCGCGGCTTGGGGAATCCGAAACCCTTGGTCTGGGCTCTTCGCTCAAGTTCTGCCGCATCGCCGAGGGCGCCCTGGACGTATACCCGCGTTTCGGCCCGACCTCGGAATGGGATACGGCGGCTGCGCAGTGCGTGCTGGAAGCCGCCGGCGGCGTGGTCATTGCGCCCGACGGCAGGCCGTTCCGCTACAACCAGCGGCCCAGCCTGCTCAACGGTGATTTCCTGGCCCTGGGTGACGGCGACCTGCCGTGGCGGAACTGGCTGTAATTCCACCCCGTCGATCCACGCGAGGCCCTGCTTGAACGATAACCCCCACAGCATCCAGCGACTGCTCGCCATCATGGCCCGCTTGCGCAACCCCGAGGGCGGCTGCCCGTGGGACCTGCAGCAGGATTTCGCCAGTATTGCGCCGTATACCATCGAGGAAGCCTATGAGGTGGCCGATGCGATTGATCGCAATGACCTCGCGGATCTGAAAGACGAGCTGGGCGACCTGCTGCTGCAGGTGGTGTTCCACGCGCAGATGGCGCAGGAGCAGGGCGCATTCGGATTCGATGACGTAGTGGCCTCGATCTGCGACAAGATGACCCGGCGCCACCCCCACGTATTCGACGATTCCACGGTCGAGGATGCGGCTGCGCAGACGCGCGAGTGGGAGGCGCACAAGCAGCGCGAGCGCGAGGCGGCGGGCGATGCGGACACCTCTGCCCTGGCCGGCATCGCCCGCGGCATGCCGGAGTGGCAGCGCGCGGTGAAGCTGCAGGCGCGTGCGGCCCGGGTGGGCTTCGACTGGCCGGGTCCAACCCCGGTGATCGCCAAACTGCACGAAGAAATAGAGGAAGTGCGGGTGGAGTTTGCACGTGCGCCACTGGCGGACAACCATGCGCGCCTGCAGGACGAGATTGGCGACGTACTGTTCGTCTGCTCCAACCTGGCGCGCCACGCCAAGGTCGACCCCGGCGCCGCGCTGCGCCAGGCCAACCTCAAGTTCGAGCGGCGTTTCCGGGCCATGGAGGCGCTGTCTGCGGCCGACGGAACGTCCCTGCCGGAGCTGTCCCTGGAGCAGCAGGAAGCCTACTGGGAACGCAGCAAGCGCATTGAGCGTGGGCAAGCGTAGGGCGGTTGGCCTGACTGGCGCCATTGTGCCGTGCGCGCGGCAGCGGCATCATCGCTGTATGGGCATGACACAGGAGACCGCGTATGGCCCGCTTCGCCAGTTTCAGTGAGTTCTACCCGTTCTACCTGCAGGAACACAGCAACGTTGTTTCGCGCCGCCTGCACTTCATCGGCAGCTGGGGCGTGCTGCTGCTGCTGGCCGTCGCGCTCTACACCGGCAACGCCTGGTGGGCGCTGGGCGCGCTATTCTGCGGCTATGGCTTCGCCTGGGTGGGGCATTTCTTTTTCGAGAAAAACCGTCCTGCCACGTTCAAGTACCCGTTCTATTCCTTCGCCGGCGACTGGGTGATGTTCAAGGACATCCTCACCGGCAAGCTCAAGATCTGATGTAGGAGCTGCGCCAGCTGCGACCAGGCAATTTGCTGGAACAGGGCCTCCGCGCTGCCGGCCGTGCGCGATCGCAGCTTGCGCAGCTCCTGCAGAGGCAGGCTGGCAGCGATCGGTCCGGCCCGTCTTCACGCGCCGTGCACCCTGTAGCGAGTAATTTCACAAAGCTGAAGAATAGGGGGTTTCGCATGCGTCAGACTCAGGAAACTGCCGGATTGGTGCTGGTGGTGGAAGATAACCGCAACATCTCCGAGATGATCGGAGAGTATCTGGAGAGCCGCGGGTTCGAGGTGGATTACGCCGCCGACGGGATCGACGGCTATCGCCTTGCGGTGGAAAACAGCTACGACGTGCTGGTGCTGGACCTGATGCTGCCGCGCATGGACGGCATGGAGCTCTGCCGGCGCCTGCGCACCGAGGCGCGCAAGTCCACCCCGGTGCTGATGCTGACCGCGCGTGACACCCTGGACGACAAGCTGACCGGGCTGGGCTCCGGCGCCGACGACTACCTGACCAAGCCATTCGCCATCCAGGAACTGGAGGCGCGCCTGCGGGCCCTGATCCGGCGCGAGCGGCGCCAGGTCGGCGCCGAAGTGCTGAAGGTCGCCGACCTGGTGCTGGACCCGGTCAGCCTGCGCGCGACCCGCGGCGGCAACGAACTGCTGCTGTCACCCATCGGCCTGCGCCTGCTGACCATCCTGATGCGCGAGTCCCCGCGCGTGGTCACCCGCCAGGAAATCGAGCGCGAGATCTGGGGCAACGGACTGCCGGACTCCGATACCCTGCGCAGCCACCTGTACAACCTGCGCAAGGTCATCGACAAACCGTACGAGCGGCCGCTGCTACACACCGTGCAAAGTGCGGGCTATCGCATCGCGGACATCGTCTAGCTGCGGTGCAGCCCGGCCGGTCGATCACCCGCGCCTCGGCGTCTTTGGCGCAAGGTGCGCATAGTTTTCCACCGGCCGAATCGGTCGACTCCAGCAGGAACAGCACAAGAAGATGCCGCAGGAGCTGTCACGCAAGATCCGGATTGCCTTCATCATCCAGGTCGTACTGGCCAGCGTGGCCATCATGACCGCGGGCTACCTGGTGGCGGCAGTGTCCAAGTTCAGCCTGGTAAGTTCAGCGCTGCACGAAGAAGCCGCGCACTTCTGGCAGCTGTATCACGCAGCGCCGCCCCACCCGCCGCCGAATACTTTCAACCTGCGCGGTTACCTGGTGCTGCGTGGGCAATCGGATCTGCTGCTGCCGGAGAAGCTGCGGCCACTCGCGCCCGGTTTCCATGAGCTCAAGCAGGAAGACCTGCTGGTGCTGGTTGACGAGCAGCCGGCCGGCCGGCTGTACCTGGTGTTCCTGCGCTCGCAGGCGGAGAAGCTGGCGTTGTTGTTCGGCGCACTGCCGATCATGCTGACTTTGATCGCTCTGTACATGGT
>JAJAZJ010000313.1 GCA_026785795.1 Pseudoxanthomonas sp. | reverse complement strand
GTGGAACAGGCTGCCGTCGTACAAGATCATCCGATTCCAGCGGGCCGGCACCGTGAGCAGTTGCTCGAAGTAGCCATTGCTGTCGGTCATGTAGCCTGGCGCGATGCCGTGGATGCGGGAGAAATCGGCTGCCTCCATCCTGCCCGAATCGATCAGCAATCGCTCCAGCCGCTCCCCGCGCTGTCGCGGGGCGTAGAAGCTGGTGCCGCCCAGTTCGCTGTCGTGGAACAGATAGAGCACCGAGGCGGCGATGCACTGGTTGGCCCCATATTCCAGGCGGTCACGGTGGCAGATCGACTGCCGTGGCTGCAGCTGTGCGGGTGGCAGGGTCACCATGGACAGCCGGCTGTACATGCGCAGGGTGCGGCGTGCGCCCAGCCGCGCACGCACGTGCAGGCGGAAGAAGTCATCGAGCCGCGCGGAGAACTCGTCCGGCATGCGCAGTTCAAGCCCGGGATAGGCGTTGTGCGGCGCCATCGCAAACCGGGCGCGGTGCAGCCTGGCAAACGCCACCAGCTTTTCCGGCTCCAGCAGCGCATCGTCAATCACCAGGCACGCGTGGGTGCCGTCGATGGGAATCGCTTCGATCTTCGGGTGCGGATTGAACATGGATCAATCGTCGCATACACGGACACCCGATGCAGGCAGCCATGGACACCATGGTCGGGCCAAAAGAAAAGGGCTGCAGTTGCCCGCAGCCCTTGCCTTGACCTGGTGGAGCGGAGGGGGATCGAACCCCTGACCTCCACGATGCGAACGTGGCGCTCTCCCAGCTGAGCTACCGCCCCAGGTGCCGGCATAGTCTAGCTGCGTCAGGCGGGGCTGCGCCAGCCTGAGCCAGCAAGCTGACGCCGTTCTTATGATCGGAAGCTGGCTTTCCCACGCCAGCGCGCCCGGCCGTATTCGCCCACCAGCACCAACGTTCGGCATCCAAATTGTCCTCGATCGCGGCAATCGGCAATGCGGCCATGCGGCTGGGGAAGCCGCCGAACGCAACGAATCAGGTCATCCGGCGCGGTGCAGTAGCCCATTGCGCGCAGCTACCGGCGTCACTTGTGCCCGGGCGCTTCTGGGCAGCAGGTGGGTAACGGCCCCGTGGTGGGGGATGTGGAAGCGCCATCACAACGGTGCCGGTGATGCGAGGCCAGCGTGCAAGCATTGGCTGGATGCTGATAAAAAACCGAATACACGCTGCGGTAGGGTATCTTTCGCCATATGGCGCGTCATGCCAACACAACCTATCGGGATTCCAGTGCGAAAGACCTACACCCTCAACATCGAAGGCAAGAACCGCGATCGATTGCTGGAAGCCAGCAAGCACGATATCCGCAAGTACCTGAAGCGCGAACGCAACAAGGCCTTGCCTGCGGGCGTGGACTACTGGGACTTCGACACGAAGTCAGGCGTGGACGAAGCCAGTGCAGTGGCGGTGGCGTACGCCGACCTGTTCCGCTCCATCGATACGCTGGTGGCTGGCGGTGGCGATCAGTTCTATGTCGAAGTACGCAGCAAGGCGGGGCATCGCAGCGTGAAAGCGGCGCCGGCCGATGTGTGGGGCAAGCTGCGCGACGAGGCTGCGGACGAGTGAGTTGGATGGGGTAGGCCGCGACGTGGCTGCGTCGCTACCACCCAGGATCGTTCCTGCAGTTCCGTAGCTGTCGCTTACGTTGCTGACGGCAGCAGCGGCATCAGCCTCGGTTCCAGCAGCTCGCGGCGCCAGCCCGCAAGTGCAGTCGGCCAGGTGCCGTTTTCCTGCAGCAGCTCCAGGTAGCGGCGTGACGCCAGGATGCCGTCCGGCAGCCCAAGCTCGGTGCTGCACGCGCTTACCGCTTCCTGCAGGCGTTTCAGTGCAGCCTTGTCCTCGTTGGAGGCGTTGCGGGCCAGCGGCGCGTTTGCCTCGTCGCCCAGCGGCGTGGCCAGTGCCTGCCAGATGGCGTCGCCCAGTTTGCGCGGCGCTTTGGGATGGCCGTCCAGCTGCGCCTGCAGCGCCGCGCGATCTGATGGCGGGCTGCGGGCGAGCAGGGTGGCCAGCTCGTTGTCCAGGATCCAGGTGCGGGGCTTGTCGCTACTGCGCGCCTGCGTATCGCGCCAGCGCAGCAGGCGCAGCATGCGGCGTTGGGCAGGCGGGTCCATGACCTGTGCGCTGCGCATGGCCAGGTGCGGCCAGCGTTCCCCTTCCTCGCCACCGCCATTGGCCAGCATGCGCGCGCAATCCTGCTGCTGCCAGGCGCCGCGACCCAGGCTGTCCAGGCGGTCCTTGAGGAAGTGGTAGATCGCATCCAGGTGGACCACATCATCGGCCGCGTACTCCAGCTGCGCATCGCTGAGTGGCCGCTTCAGCCAGTCCGAGCGGGTCTCGCCCTTGGCCAGGGCCGTGCCGGTCACTTCCTGGACCAGTTTCTGGTAGCCCATCCCACCGCCAATGCCGCACAGCGAGGCGGCGATCTGGGTATCGAAAAGCGGCGCGGGCAGGGCACCGCAGTCGTGCGACAGCGCCACCAGATCTTCGCTGGCGCTGTGCATCACCTTCAGCACATCGGGGGCGGCCAGGAGCGGCCGCAATGCATCGGTCATCCCCGGTACCAGCGGGTCGATCAGCAGGATCTCGTCCCGGATCGCCATCTGCACCAGCGCGAGTTGCGGCCAGTAAGTGCGCTCGCGGACGAATTCAGTGTCCAGGCCAACCCAGGCCGGGGGGTCCTGCAGCTCTGACTGCAGAGTGGCGGGGTGGTAGATCCACATCGGCACGTAATCTCCTGTGAATGCATCGGTTGCCCGCTCGGGCGACAATAGCCTGACATCCGGCCGGTCGATCCTGACTGGTCATTGTGGAGGAAGATGCACGCACTACGGTACCCCTTGGCTTTCGCGCTTGCGCTGCTGTGCGCCTGCAGTCGCGCGCCCGAGCCGGTGGTTGAGCCGAAGCTGCCGGGCGCCGAAGCGGTGGATCCGCGCGTACCAAGCATCACCGTGAGTGGCGATGAGAGCGGCGCAGCGGCCTGGAACTGGCAGCCGCCCGCGCTGCAGCTGGCTGCCGAGGACGTGGGCCAGGCCAAGCGTGATGCAGCCCGGGCGCTGACCGAAGGCCGCCTGTACGCCGCGGCCGTGGACGCCATACCGATCTACCTGGCGCTGGACGCCATTGCCCCGGACGATGCAGCCGTGAAGCGCGGGCTGGAGCGCGCGCGCACTGCCCTGCTGCGGCAAGGCGATATCGCCCTGCGCGATGCAGAAGACAGCGCTGATGCGCTGAGTCGTGCGGGTGAGGTCGCTGCCGTGGCGCGTACCCTCGCGCCGCAGGACCCCAAGGTGATTGCCTACCTGGATCGCGTGGACGGCGCTGACCAGCGCTGGCGCCTGAATGCCGTCGGTGAGCTCGCCCTGCGCAGCGGCCAGATCGGTGCAGAGGGGGGGATCCCGCTTTCTGCTTTCCGCGAGGTACTGGAGCTACAGCCGGCCCAGGCACGCGCACTGCAGGGCCTGGCCGCCACTGAAAGCGCCATGATCCGCCGCGCTGAAGCGGCGGCCGAAGTCAGTGATTTCAGTGCCGCTGCGCGCTGGCTGGCGCTGGCTGGGACGGCGCGCCAGGACGCACCTGCGGTCGAGGATGCCGCGGCGCGCGTGGCGACCATTCGCAGCGCCACGATCGCCAGGCTGCGTCAGCGGGGCACTGCCGACCTGGTCAGCCTGCGTGGGCTGCGTGCTTCGCGCGAGGACCTGGGCGAGGTGCTGCGCATCGCCGAGCCGGGCGACCCCGTGGCCGCGGCATTCCGTGAGCAGGTGGACCTGGCCACCCACTACGGCAAGTTCCGGCCGGGCCAGGCGTTCACCGATGCGCTTGCCAATGGCGGGCGCGGCCCGGAGCTGATGGTGGTGCCCCACGGAGGTTTCCGGATGGGCGCCGCGGACGATGAGCCGGGTGCTTCCGATGCGGAAAAGCCGTCGCACTATGTGCGTTTCGACCGTGGCTTCGCCATGTCACGCCAGGCGGTGACGGTGGGCGACTACCGCCGCTTCGTCCAGGCCACCAACTACCGTCCACGCGCCACCCGGCGCGGGCATTCCATCGTCTATGACGAGCGCAGCGGCAACTTCGCCCGCCGCAGCGGAGTCGACTGGCAGTCCGACTATGCAGGGGCCCCGGCCGCGGACAACATGCCGGTGATCCACGTCAGCGTGCGTGACGCGGAAGCCTACGCCGAGTGGCTGGCCACGCAGACCGGGCAGGGCTATCGCCTGCCCAGTGAAGCCGAGCAGGAGTACGCGCTGCGCGCCGGTACCCGCGCGCGCTACCCGTGGGGCAACGAAGGCACGCCGCCGCCGCAGTTCGGCAACCTGACCGGCGGGGCCGACGCGTCGCCCAGCGGGCGGCCTTGGAACAATGCATTCGTCGGCTACGGCGACGGCCACTGGGGCCCGGCGCCGGTGGCCAGCTACCCGCCCAACCCCTGGGGGCTATACGATCTGGGCAGCAACATCAGCGAATGGGTAAGCGACTGCTGGCACGCCAGCTACCGCCGCGCCCCGGGCGACGGCGCTTCGTGGTTCAATCCCGGCTGCCGCTCTCGCGTGGTGCGTGGCGGTTCCTGGGCCAGTTCCCCGGAACAGGCACGCGCGGCGTGGCGTGCAGCTTCGGATTCGGACATGACCAATGCGCGGGTAGGCTTCCGCGTGGTGCGCGGTATTTGATAAGGAAACGGATATGAGCAACGATCCATTCGGTCGCGGTAGGCAGCAGGCGCGTCAGCCAGCGCCGGCGCGGCGCGGACTGCTGGGCAACGTGCGCTGGTGGATCCTGCTGCTGTTCGCCGGCTATGCCGCGTTCAGCTGGTTCGGCAGCAGGGAGACCGACCCGTACACCGGCGAGGACGCGCGCTACGGTGCAACGCCAGCGGAGGAAGCCCAGCTCGGGGCGCAGGCCTACCAGCAGGTGCTGGGCGAGGCCCAGTCACAGGGCGCCTTGCTGCCATCGGACAACC
>JAJAZJ010000312.1 GCA_026785795.1 Pseudoxanthomonas sp. | reverse complement strand
GCAAGGAACAGGGCCATCGCGGCGTTGGTGAGCTGGTCGAGCGAGGCGCCCTGGCGGCGGTCGTACCACTGGGCCGACCAGTTCAGCGCGCCGAACATCAGCAGCCGCGCCAGCTTGACGTCCGCCCGGAGGCGTCCGCACGCGCGCAGCGCCTCCAGCACCGGCGTCCAGGGCGCCTCGAATTGGCCCTGGAGCTTGGCCAGCAGGGTGCGCTGCCGGGGCGTGATCGAGCGCGATTCGTACAGCATCACTGGAATGAATCGCTGCCGGATCCCTGCAGGACGTCGAGGTGATGGCGGACCAACAGCTGCAAGCGGGCGGCGCCGTCGGCAGCCGACTCACGCGGGCACAGGTCGAGCGCGCGCAAGGCCGATGCTTTCATCACCGGGACCTTAGCAAAGGCTTTTATTTTTAGCAAGCGCGCGCTTGGTGAAAATGCCGGGGCTGTGTCGGCGCCGTGCCGGCGCTTTTCCGTCAGTTCAACCGGCGCCAACCGGCCCCACGGCCGCGCGAGTGCAAGGTAGGTTTGCCGTGAACCAACGCACCCATGCCGCTGCCCCCCGAATCCACCGACGAGGTCCCGCTGGCCAGCGCCGAGGTCTACCACTTCCGCAGCGTGGCGCTGTTCGGCCTGGGGCTGCTGCTGGTGCTGCACCTGCACCTGATGCCGGCGCTGTTTGCCGCCATCGGCGGATTCGTGCTGTACCGCTCGGTGCGCGAACGGGTCCGTGCCCATCTCGAAACCCGCACGCCCTGGCTCTTCTACCTGCTGCTGGCGCTTGCGCTGGCCGCGATCGGGTACGCGCTGTTCGAGGCATTCGAGCTGATGCTCAGCGCTTCCTCGGGCGGACTGGCCAAGCTGCTGCGGCTGCTGGCCGACACGCTGGACCAGATCCGCACCACGGCGCCCGGGTGGATCGCCGCCAAGCTGCCGGATTCGGCGACGGCCTTGCAGGAAGCGGTATCGAGCTGGCTGCGCAACCACGCGACCCAGGTCCAGCAATGGGGGCGTAATGCACTGCAGGTCCTGCTTTACATGCTGATCGGGCTGGCGATCGGCTTGCTGGCCGGCGCGGCGCCGCCCGGAACGGTCGCGCCGTTGCCGCTGGTGCGGCTGGCGCAGAACCGGCTGCTGCAACTGGCGCTGGCGTTTCGCGACATCGTCGCCGCGCAACTTCGCATCGCGCTGGTCAACATGCTGGTCACGGGGCTGTACCTGCTGGTCATCCTGCCGCTGCTGGGCTACCGCGTGCCGCTGGCCAGCACGCTGGTGGCATTCACTTTCTTCGCCAGCCTGCTGCCGATCATCGGCAACTTGCTGTCCAACACTGCGATCGTGCTGGCGGCGCTGACGGTGTCACCCTGGCTGGGCGGCGTCTCGCTGGCGTTCCTGGTGTTCGTCCACAAGCTCGAATATTTCCTCAACGCCCATTTCGTCGGCAGCCGGATCCAGGTGCCGACCTATGCGCTGCTCGCCTCCATGCTGGTACTGGAGTCGGGATTCGGCGCCGCCGGGCTGGTGGCGGCGCCGGTGTACTGCGCCTGGCTGACGCGCGAGCTGCGCGGCGGCCGCTGGATCTGACGAACCTGCTGGAGCAACGATGAACCTGCCGACTTCAGCCAGCCTCGCGCTGTTCGACTCCCCCGCTGTCGCCGCGCTGCGCGACCAGCTGGCGCTGGCGCTGCGGGCCGCCGCCCACCACGGCTTCGGCGAAGGGGTCTGCAATCACTTCAGCGTCGCGCTGCCGGGACGCGCCGACGTCTTCCTGCTCAATCCGCGCGGCCTGATGTGGAGCGAAGTGCAGGCAGCGGACATCGTGATGATCGATGCGACCGGCCGCAAGTTGGCCGGCCGGCACGAGGTCGAACCGACAGCGATGTTCATCCACGGCGCGATCCACCGGATCGCCCGCAAGACCTGCGTGCTTCATTCGCACATGCCGCACGCCACGGCGCTCACGCTGACATCGGACCGCGGCCTCGACACCACGCTGTCGCAGAACGCAATGCGTTTCCACGGCCGGGTCGCAATCGACCGGCATTACAACGGGCTGGCGCTGGACGCTGCGGAAGGCGAACGGATCGCCCGCGCGCTGGGCGGCGCCGACGTGGGCTTCCTGGGCAACCACGGCGTGGTGGTGTGCGGCGAGCGTGTCGACTACGCCTACGACGATCTCTATTACCTGGAGCGGGCCTGCGAAGTGCAGGTGATCGCGCAGTCGACCGGCCGCCAGTTGCAGCCAGTCGCTGCGGCGATCGCGGCGCGCGTGGCGGAGCAGGTCAACGGCGAACGGCTGCAGTCCGAGCTGTTTTTCTCGGCGCTGCGCCGGACGCTGCCCAAGCTCTAGCGGGCGTGCGAGCGCGCTGGTTCAGCAGCCCGCGCCGCTGGCCCGATGGAAGGACATGCCCTGGGCCAGCGCCAGCGGTCCGCCGGCGGCAACGATGCGCAGCCGCTCGCCTTCCAGCCGCAGCACCAGTTCACCGGCGCGACCCGCGCTGGCCACCGAGGTCCGCAACATGTCGCCTTC
>JAJAZJ010000311.1 GCA_026785795.1 Pseudoxanthomonas sp. | reverse complement strand
GATGATCTTGGTGCCCGGGCCGGCGCGGGTGATCAGCGTTTTCATCTGTTTGGGCGTCAGGTTCTGCGCCTCGTCGACGATCACCCAGCGATTGAGGAAGGTGCGACCGCGCATGAAGTTCATCGAACGGATCTTGATTCGCGATGCGAGCAGGTCGTTGGTGGCGCCACGCCCCCAGGCACCGTGGTCGTCGGTATGGGTCAGCACTTCCAGGTTGTCGGTGAGCGCGCCCATCCACGGGGTCATCTTCTCCTCTTCGGTGCCGGGCAGGAAGCCGATATCCTCGCCCACGCTGACCGTGGCGCGGGTCATGATGATCTCCCGATAGCGCTGCTGGTCCATGGTTTGGGCCAGGCCCGCGGCCAGCGCCAGCAGGGTCTTGCCGGTGCCGGCCGTGCCGAGCAGGCTGACGAAGTCGATTTCCGGGTCCATGAGCGCGTTGAGTGCGAAGTTCTGCTCGCGGTTGCGCGCGGTGATGCCCCATACGGCGTGCTGGCTGCTTCGATAGTCATCGGCCAGGGCCAGCGTGGCCTTCTTGTCGGTGCCTATCCTGGCCACGCGGAATTCCACTTCCTCCTCGCCCGGCAGGTACAGGAACTGGTTGGGATACCAGTCCTCGTCCTCGTTCATGCTGACTTCGTAGCTGGTGCGGCCCGACTTGTCGCTCCACGAGCGCAGGTCTTTTTCGTGGCGGTCCCAGAAGTCGGTGGACAGTTCGGTGGCGCCGGTGAACAGCAGGCTGAAATCGTCCAGCGCACGGTCGTTCTCGTAGTCCTCGGCAACCAGGCCGCTGATCGCGGCCTTGATCCGCAGGTTGATGTCCTTCGACACCAGGATCACCGGCATGTCCGGGTGCTCCTCGCGCAGTTCAAGCACGGAAGCCAGGATCTTGTTGTCCGGGGCGACGGTTTCGAACGTGCGGCCGGGAGCGACAGGCTTGGTCTGGAAATAGAGCTTGCCGATGGCGCTCTGCGATTTCAGCTGCAGCCCCTGCGGGTGGCTCAGGGTGATACCGGCATCAATCTGTGCGGCGCCGGCTCCCTCGATCAGTTCATTGAGGAAGCGGCTGACCTGGCGCGCGTTGCGGCTGACTTCGGTCATGCCTTTCTTTGCGCTGTCCAGTTCCTCGATCACCTGCATGGGCAGGAACACATCGTGTTCCTCGAACTTGAACAGTGCGGTCGGGTCGTGCATCAGCACATTGGTGTCCAACACGTAGATGCGCTTGCTTCGGGTCATCTAGACAGCCTCGCAGGGGGTGGGGTGTGGTCCAGGTAGGGCGGTGGATGTGCGGCGGAACAGCGGCAGTCCACCGCAGCCCGCGTGGCGGGGCAGTGGGGAGCAGGGCGGGACGGCGTGGGTCACTGCTTGCTGGCGACCTTCAGTGCCTCGAGCACGGCCTGGGCATGGCCGGGGACCTTGACTCCACGCCACTCGTGGACGATGCGGCCGTCGGGCGAGATCAGGAAGGTGCTGCGCACGATGCCCAGCACCTTGCGCCCGTACATGTTCTTTTCCTGTATCACGTCGAACGCCGTGCACAGGGCATGGTCCGCATCGCTGACCAGGGGGAACCTGAAGCCCTGCTTGGCGCAGAAATTGTCGTGCGACTTGACCGAGTCACGCGAGACGCCCAGCACCGATGCGTTCAATTTACCGAACTTCGGAAGCAGCGCGTTGAAGTCGATGCCTTCGGTGGTGCAGCCCGGCGTGCAGTCCTTCGGATAGAAGTACAGCACCAGCCATTGCCCGGCATAGTCGGAAAGCGTGGCGCTTCCCCCGCCGGACAGTGCGAGTGAAAGCTTCAGCGTGGTCTTGCCAAGTGCCGTGCCGGGTGTGGTCATCGGTTCAGAACTTCATCGGGTCCATGATCGCGTCCAGATTCAGATGGTCGCAGAATTCCAGGAAGTCATCGCGCAGCGCGGCGATGTGCATGTTCGCAGGAACACCCACGGTCACCTGCGCCGAGAACATCTCCGCACCAGTCTGCATGGCGCGGTAGCGGGTGCTCTGCAGGTTTTCGATGGTGATGCCCTGACGGTCGAAGAAATCGGCCAGCTGGAACAGGATGCCCGGCTTGTCGGCGGCCACCACTTCCACGATGTAAGGCAGCAGGTTGGACTGCACGACCTTGGCCCCGGTGCGGTACCAGATCAGCTTCAGGCTTTCCTCGCGCTCCAGCCGGGTAAGCATGGCTTCCAGCTTGGCCACCGCATCCCACGATCCGGTGGCCAGCGCCGTCACCGACACATCGCGGCCGACGGTGGACAGTCGCGCATCCACCAGGTTGCAGCCGCTGTCTGCAATCCGGCGGGTCACCGACAACAGCGGCGACTCCGGATGCGTCGTGTAGGCGTTGATCAGCAGGTGGTTCTCGTTCGGCGAAGGCCGGGCGTTCGAGTCGGTCTGTGGGGCTTCCGGCATCACTTCTAGTCTGAATGGCGACCGGGCAGGTACCCGATGCATGGCCCAGCATACTTGCCCGCGCTTTCGCGCCGCAAGTAACATCGCAGGGTACGCGGCACCCCGCGCGATCAGCTTTGAAGGTATACGCTTGGCCCTTTCCGGCAGCATCACTGCACTCGCCACGCCGTTCACCGGCACCGGCGGACTCGACCTTGACGCGTGGCGCCGCCTGCTGCAGCAGCAGCTCAGTGGCGGCACCCAGGGCCTGGTCGTGGCAGGCTCCACCGGCGAAGCCGCCGCCCTGACCGACCAGGAATACGACACTTTGCTGCAGCTGGCGGTGGAAACCGTGGGCGGACGCGTGCCTGTGCTGGCCGGCACCGGGCAGATGAACACCGCCAAGACTATTGCGCAGACCCGACGCGCCGCAGCCGCCGGGGCCGGGTTCGCGCTGGTGGTGACGCCGCCGTACGTCCGCCCCACCCAGGCCGGGCTGCTGGCCCATTACCGCGCGGTGGCAGACCAGGGCGGGCTGCCGGTGGTGCTGTACAACGTGCCGGGGCGAACCGGCTGCGACCTGCTGCCGGAAACCGTGGCCGAACTTGTCGGACATCCCCAGATCGTGGGTATCAAGGAGGCGCGGCCCGAGCCCGGGCGGATGGCGGCCCTGCTGACCCTGCGCCATCCTGGCTTCGCGGTCCTGAGCGGGGATGACCCCACGGCCTGCCGCGCGCTGCTGGCCGGCGCCGACGGGCTGATTTCGGTGGGTTCGAACGCGCTGCCGCGGGCGTTCCGTCGCCTGTGTGACCTCTGCCGTCAGGGCGACCGCGAGCAGGCCGAAGCCTGGAATGTGCGCCTGCAGGACTTCTACCCCTTCCTCGGGGTCGAGCCCAACCCGATCCCGGTCAAGGCGTTGCTGCAGGGCATGGGCTATGGTGTGGGTCTGCGCCTGCCGCTGCAGGAACTGTCCGCCGCGCATCGTGCCGAGGCCGCCCGCTTGATCGAGGCTGCGCGGACGCTTGAAGCATCCACCGGCGGCGACGTGCTCCCAGCTTGAAACAGCCCCACATACTCCAGGAGATCCATCCATGCGTGCAGCAGTGAACCCCTCTTTCCGTCCGCTGGTCCTCGCCGTGCTGGCGGTGGCCGTAGTCGGCGTTTCCGGCTGCAAGACCTTCGGCAAGGGCAACCCGGACTACGCCCTCAGCCCGGAGACCAGGCCGCTGGAAGTGCCGCCAGACCTGACCCTGCCCAGCACGGCTGGCGCGATGCGCCTGCCGCCGGCGGCTACCGGGCAACTGATGTCGCAGGCCACGACCGGTTCCGCTTCGGCCGCCAGCTTCCACGTGGTCGGCAGCCGTGACGAGGTCTTCACCCGCCTCGGCACCGCCCTGGCTGCGGTGGATGGCCTCAATATCGCCAGCCGGGCCGCACTGTTGGGCACCTACGACGTGAGCTATGAAGGCAGCAATTTCCTCGTGCGCGTGGCCGCGGTTGAAACCGGCACCTACGTTTCCGCGGTTGATCCACGCGGCATCCCGGCCACTGGGGCGGCGGCAGCGAAGTTGATTGCCGAGCTCAGGACCAGCCTGGGCAGCTGAGTTGGTCCAGCTGCAGGCGAAACGGGCGCAGCAGGCGCCCGTTTTGCTGTGTGTGGCCGGGTGTCAGCGCTCCAGCAGCGGCAGCTTGTCCTGCTTGCCTTCCCAGTCCTTGGCATCGGGCAAGGCTTCCTTGCGCACGGTGATCACCGGCCACTCCAGCGCAAGCTCGCGGTTCAGGGCTACAAAGACTTCCTGCCCGGCCGGCACGTCGTCCTCGGGGTAGATCGCGTTAACCGGGCATTCCGGCTCGCACAGCGTGCAGTCGATGCACTCGTCCGGGTCGATCGCCAGGAAATTGGGCCCTTCATGGAAGCAGTCCACCGGGCACACCTCCACGCAATCGGTGTATTTGCACTTGATGCAGCTGTCGGTGACGACGAAGGGCATGGGTCCGATCCGTTGCGGGGTGGGCCAAGTCTAGTCCACCCCGAGTGCGACGGCGTGGGAAGGGGGGCCAAAACCGCGCGCAAAAAAAGCCCGGCCTGGAGCCGGGCGGTGAAGCAAACCTGCGCTCCTGCCCGGGCATTGGCGGGCTGATGCAGGGGAATTGGTGCTCCCTAGGGAATTCGAATCCCTATTTTAGCCTTGAGAGGGCCACGTCCTAACCGTTAGACGAAGGGAGCATTTTTGGTAAGCGGTGCCTCGACAGACTAGTATATTCGCCAGTCCGCGCCCGCCGCAAATGCCCGCGGGCAGGAACAGCCGCCTGATCGACCCCCAATCCAACCCGCACGGACCCGCCACCATTACGTCGCAACCGCAAATACCGGCCGTATCGCTGCGTGTCATCCCGCGCGACCAGCACACCATTTCGCGCAAGGACATCAGCCCCAATGCGCTGCGCGTGCTCTACCGGCTGCGCGATGCGGGCTACGCGGGCTACCTGGTGGGCGGTGCGGTGCGTGACCTGCTGGTGGGCGGGCATCCGAAGGATTTCGACGTGGCGACCGACGCCACGCCCGAACAGGTCAAGCACCTGTTCCGCAACTGCCGCCTGATCGGGCGCCGCTTCCGTCTGGCCCACGTGGTGTTCGGGCGCGAGATCATCGAGGTAGCCACGTTCCGCGCCAATATCGACGACGGCAGCGGTGACCGCCAGCTGCACGAAGGCGGGCGACTGCTGCGCGACAACGTGTACGGCAGCATCGAGGACGATGCGGTGCGCCGGGATTTCACCGCCAACGCGCTGTACTACGCCATCGAGGACTTCTCGGTCCGCGACTACCTGGGTGGCTTCGAGGATGTGCAGGCGCGGCAGATGAAGCTGATCGGTGACCCTGAACAGCGCTACCGCGAGGATCCCGTGCGGATGCTGCGTGCGATCCGGCTGTCCGCCAAGCTGGGCTTCGAGATAGGCGCCGAAACGGCCGAGCCGATCCCGCGCCTGGCATCGCTGCTCTCCGAAGCGGCGCCAGCGCGCCTGTTCGAGGAGCTGCTGAAGATGTTCCTTTCCGGGCATGCGGTGGCGAGTTTCGAAGGCCTGGAGCGATTCGGGCTGCTTCCGGCCATCCTCCCCGAGACGGCGGCTGCGCTGTCCTCCAACCGCAGCGGCGCACTGCGCAGGATGCTGCTGGAGGGTCTGCGCGGTACCGATCTGCGGGTCGCCAACGATGAGCCGGTGTCACCCGCGTTCCTGTTCGCGCTGCTGCTGTGGCCGGCTTACTGCCGTGCGCTGATGGCGCTGCAGGCCGGCGGCATGAACGCGGAGGAGGCACAGCGCAGGGCCGCGGACCGGGTCACGCTGCACCAGCTGCAGACGGTGGCGCTGCCGCGGCGGTTTTCCCTGCCCATGCAGGAAATATGGCTGCTGCAGTCGCGCTTCAGCACCCGCCAGCGCAAGCGCGTGACGCGGCTGCTTGCGCATCCGCGATTCCGCGCGGCTTACGACTTTCTGCTGCTGCGGCTGGTCGCGTCCGGCGAGCACGCCGAGGACGTGGAATTCTGGCGTGAGGCACAGACCCTGTCCGGTGACGCGCTGTCGGCCAGCCTGGGTGCCGAGGGCGGGGCCGACGCTTATCTTGGCGAGGACGATGCGCCGCCCAAACGCCGCCGTCGCCGGCGCTCGAGCAGTGCGGCAGCCGCCACGGAATGAGCTCGCCTGTCCCCGCCTTCATTGGCCTGGGCGGAAACCTCGGCGATGCCGCAGGCACTCTGCGATCTGCTTTACTTGCTCTGGAACGTATTCCGCGTAGCCGGCTGGTGAGTGCATCCCGCCTGTTCCGTACGCCGGCCTGGGGCCGGCAGCAGCAGCCCGACTTCATCAATGCGGCGGCCCATCTGGAAACCTCGCTGCCGCCACGCGAGTTGTTGGAGGCGCTTCTGGCGATCGAGCGTGAGTTCGGGCGCGAACGCGATCCGGCCCAGCGTTGGGGTCCGCGTACCCTGGACCTGGACCTGCTGCTGTATGCGCAAACCGTGATGGATGAGCCCGGGTTGCGCCTGCCGCACCCGCACCTGCATGAGCGCGCGTTCGCCCTGCTGCCGCTGCTGGAAGTGGCCCCGGACCTCCACATTCCGGGGCACGGCGCTGCAAGCCGCGCGCTGATCGGCCTGGACGCCTCGGCGATTCAACCGTTAGGGTAGATAATCCGCGCATGAGCACTCACGCCGAAACCAGGAAATGGACGCTGCCTGCGCTGGCCGAAGCCAAGGCCAGCCAGCGCAGGCTGGTCATGCTGACCGCCTACGACTACAGCTTTGCGCGTGTGCTCGATGCCAATGGCGTCGATCTGGTGCTGGTGGGTGATTCATTGGGCATGGTGGTGCAGGGCCGCGATTCGACCCTGCCGGTCACCGTGGAACAGGTCGCATACCACACCGCTGCGGTCGCGCGAGGCCTGCAGCGCGCGCTGCTGATTGCCGACCTGCCGTTCCAATCCGACGCTACCCCCGAACGCGCGCTGGATTCCGCTATCGTGCTGCTGCAGGCCGGTGCGGAAATGGTGAAGCTGGAAGGCGCGGGACCCAAGCTGGAGGTGATTCGTTTCCTGGCGGCGCGCGACATCCCGGTGTGCGCCCACCTGGGCCTGACCCCGCAGTCGGTGCTGAAACTCGGTGGCTACCGGGTGCAGGGACGCGACCAGGCGGCTGCGTCGCAGCTGAAGCTCGATGCGCTGGCGGTGGCCGAGGCAGGCGCGTCGCTGCTGGTGCTGGAGTGCGTGCCTTCGCCGCTTGCGGCCGCGGTGACCGCCGCCAGTCGCATTCCCACCATCGGCATCGGCGCCGGCCCCGGCTGTGATGGCCAGGTGCTGGTGCTGCATGATTTCCTTGGCATCGATACCGGCCACCGCAAGCCCAAGTTCGTCCAGGATTTCCTTGTCCAGGGCGGCTCCATTGCCGGCGCCGTTGCCGCCTATGCCGCGGCGGTGCGCGATGGTTCGTTCCCTGACGCCGAACATTCCTACGCATAGGCCCACGCGATGATCGAAACCATCGTGCAGCTTGACGCGCTGCGTGCCCGCGTCAGCGGCTGGAAGCGGGAAGGACTACGCGTGGGCTTCGTGCCGACCATGGGCAACCTGCATGCCGGGCACTACTCGCTGGTGATGCTGGCGCGCCGGTCCGCGGACCGGGTGGTGTCCAGCGTATTCGTCAATCCCACCCAGTTTGGCCCGAACGAAGACTACACCCGCTACCCGCGCACGCCAGAGGCGGACACATCAGGCCTGGAAGGCGCGGGCTGCGATGTACTGTGGCTGCCCACGGTGGAATCCATGTATCCGTTCGGGATTGAACTGGCCGCCAGGATCAACGTGCCGGGGGTCAGCAGCGTGCTGGAAGGCGCCCACCGCCCCGGCCATTTCGACGGCGTCTGCACCGTGGTGACGCGCCTGTTCAACCAGGTCCAGCCTGATGTCGCCGCGTTCGGCAAGAAGGATTACCAGCAGCTGGCGGTGATCCGGCAGATGGTGCAGGACCTGGCCATGCCGGTCGCTATCGTGGGTGGCAGCATCGTGCGCGAGAGCGACGGACTGGCGATGAGTTCGCGCAACCAGTATCTCAGTCCGCAGCAGCGTCCGGTTGCGGCGCAGACCAGGCGCACCCTGTTGGCCATGCGCACCGCGGTTGCCGAAGGCCTGCCGCGCTGCCAGGTCGAGTCCGAGGCCGCGCAGCTACTGGCCGCGGCGGGTTTCAAGGTTGACTATGCCGCCGTCCGGCGTCCAGACCTCAGTGAACCGGCGGAAGGCGAGGCGGGGCCCAAGGTGGCCCTGGTCGCAGCCAGCTTGGGCACTACCCGTTTGATCGACAACCTGGAATTCTGAGCGGGCATCCAGTTTTTTCGTCGACCTGAACCTGTCTGCCAATCGCGTCGACATTGCAAGCCCGCTGCTAGAATCCCTGCATCACCAGCGCAACGCGGGCATTCCACGCATGAGCACCACCTCGGCATTCGACGCGCTGCGGGCGCACGCCTCGCGCCTGCGCGACACGAGCATTGCCCGGCTGCTGGCAGATGACCCCGGCCGCGCGATTGGCCTTGCAATGCGTGCCGGCCCGCTCTACCTCAACTTCGCGCGCCAGACCTATGACGGTGCGGCACTCGAGTCGCTGTTTTCCATGGCCGCCGAGCGCGATCTGCACCGCGCCTACCGCCGACTGTTCGACGGTGAGCCGGTCAACGTGACCGAGGGCCGCGCCGCGCTGCACACCGCGCTGCGCGGCAACCACTCGCAGGCTGCGATTGCGCGCGAGGCGTTCGCTGTTGCCCAAGGTGTCCGCCAGCACATGGCTGCGCTGGTGGCTGGCCTGCAGGCCAGCGGAGTCACCGATATCGTCAGCGTGGGAATTGGAGGCTCCGATCTGGGTCCGCGACTGGTGGCCGATGCCTTGCGTGATCCGGCTGGCGGGCGTTTCCGCGTGCACTTTCTTTCCAACGTGGATGGCGCCGCAGCGCAGCGCGCGCTGGCTCCACTGGACCCGCAGCGGACTGCGGCTATCCTGATTTCCAAGACCTTCGGTACGCAGGAAACCCTGCTCAACGGCGGCATCCTGCGCGACTGGCTGCGCGGCAGCGAACGCCTGTTTGCGGTCAGTGCCCATCCCGATCGTGCCGCCACGGCTTTCGATATCGCCGGAGAACGCGTGTTGGGGATGTGGGACTGGGT
>JAJAZJ010000310.1 GCA_026785795.1 Pseudoxanthomonas sp. | reverse complement strand
GAGGACTGGGACAAACTGATTCGCAAACTCAGTGAGTAAACACCCACCAGGGCTGTGGATAAAATGGGGATAGAAATAACCGGTTAAGTTGTCCACAGGTTTCACCGACACGGGCAGCGCCTCGATACCGGGCTTCAGACAATCAGAAAGACTATTCACTTCAGTGGTTTAAGCGGCTTATCAACTGAAATCACTGAAACCATCACCACCAGTTTTTGATTTAATACTCTTTATCAAGAAACAGAGCATAGGGGCCACCATCAACATGCGTTTCAGTCTGCAACGCGAAGCACTGCTGAAGCCGTTGACCCAGGTGGTCAACGTGGGCGAACGGCGGCAGACATTGCCGGTACTGGCCAACTTCCTGGTCCAGGTTCAGAACGGGCAGCTGTCGCTGACCGGTACCGACTTGGAGGTTGAAATGGTCGCCCGCAGCGCGGTGGATGATGCCCAGGACGGCGAAACCACCATCCCGGCCCGCAAGTTGTTTGACATCGTCCGGGCGCTGCCCGACGGCAGCAAAGTCGCGGTCAGCCAGACCGGGGACAAGGTCACCGTACAGGCCGGGCGCAGTCGCTTCACTCTGGCCACCCTGCCGGCCAATGATTTTCCGTCCGTGGACGAGGTGGAGGCGACCGAACGCGTCAATGTGCCGGAGGCCGCGCTGAAGGAGCTGATCGAGCGCACCGCTTTCGCCATGGCCCAGCAGGACGTGCGTTACTACCTCAATGGCCTGCTTTTTGATTTGGGGGAAAAGACCCTGCGCTGCGTGGCCACCGACGGCCATCGCCTGGCCATGTGTGAAACACCGCTGGAAGGCGCAGCCAGCGCCAAGCGCCAGATCATCGTGCCACGCAAGGGTGTCACCGAGCTGCAGCGCCTGCTGGAAAGCGGGGACCGCGACCTGGAACTGGAAATCGGCCGCAACCACATCCGGGTCAAGCGTGATGACGTCACCTTTACCTCCAAGCTGATCGACGGGCGCTTCCCGGATTACGCTGCGGTGATACCGATTGGCGCAGACCGGGAGGTCAAGGTGGACCGCGAACTCCTGCGCGCCGCCCTGCAGCGTGCCGCCATCCTTTCCAACGAAAAATACCGCGGCGTGCGGGTGGAAGTCTCCCCTGGTCAGCTGAAGATCAACGCCCACAACCCGGAGCAGGAAGAGGCCCAGGAAGAAATTGAAGCTGACACCAAGGTCAGCGACCTGGCCATAGGCTTCAACGTGAATTACCTGCTTGACGCCCTGTCGGCGCTGCGCGATGAACACATCATCATCCAGCTGCGTGACGCCAACTCCTCGGCTCTGGTCCGCGAGGCCAGCAGCGAGAAGTCCCGGCATGTGGTGATGCCGCTGCGCCTGTGACGCCCATGGTGTTTCACGTGGAACACGCCCCACTTCGCCCGGTTTGTCCCGGGCGAAGTCGTTCTGAGGCCACTCCATGCAGGTAGTCAGGCTGACCGTATCCGGCCTGCGCCGCTTCGAGACGGCCGAGCTGGAGCCTGGCTCGGGGTTGAACTTGATCACTGGCGACAACGGGGCAGGAAAGACCAGCCTGCTGGAAGCCCTGCACCTCATGGCCTATGGGCGTAGCTTCCGCGGTCGGGTGCGCGACGGGCTGGTGCGCACTGGCGCGGAGTGTGTGGAAGTGTTCGTGGAGTGGCGCGAGGGCCCCGACGCCCGACCGCGCCGCGCCGGCCTGCGCCACACGGGCCAGAGCTGGCAGGGGCGCCTGGACGGGCAGCCGGTCGCTCAACTCGGTGAACTGTGCGCGGCGCTGGCCGTGGTCAGCTTCGAGCCAGGCAGCCACGCCCTGGTCACCGGGGGCGGCGAGCCGCGCCGTCGCTTCGTGGACTGGGGACTGTTCCACGTGGAACCTGGGTTTCTACCGCTATGGCGGCGCTACGCACGGGCGCTCAAACAGCGCAACGCCCTGCTCAAGTCCGGGGCCCACGGGCAGCAGCTGGACGCCTGGGACCATGAGCTGGCCGAGGCCGGGGAGCCGCTCACCCGCCATCGCCGGCAGTACCTTGAAGCGCTCCAGCCCCGGCTGCAGGCGGTGACCTCCGACCTGGTGCCCGGACTGGGCGTCAGCAGCCTCGACTTCCAGCCCGGGTGGCGCAGCGGGGAGCTCTCGTTGGCTGACGCGCTGCTGCTGGCGCGCGACCGCGACCGCGCGATGGGGTACACCACGGTGGGCCCGCACCGCGCGGACTGGCATATCGACTACGCCAGCCACCCGCAGCGCGAGGCGCTGTCGCGGGGCCAGGCCAAACTGACCGCACTGTCCGTCCTGCAGGCCCAGGCGGAAGACTACGCAGCACGGCGCGGAGAGTGGCCGATCATCGCCCTGGACGACCTGGCTTCGGAGCTGGACCGCCACCACCAGCGTCGCGTGCTGGAGCGCCTGTTGGGTAGCGGAGCGCAGGTGATCGTCACCGGCACCGAGGAGCCGGCAGCGCTGCAGGGACTGCCGCAGCGGCCCACGTGGTTCCACGTGGAACACGGGCAGATCGCGCACCGCTGAGCCTCAAAACCACGCCCTGCCCCCTGCGCGCACCGATATGAACGGGGTTTGATCGGGCGTTCAGCCGCGCGCGGATGCTATAATTCACGCCTGACTTCCTATAGCTAATGTGTCGCCCGCCCGCACCGTCCCTGGTGCGTGCAACCGGGCCGGCACAGGTGCCCAGCAGCCGACCAGAAGCGAATGACCGACGAAACAACCCCCCCCCAGAACACCAACTACGATTCCAGCAAGATCACCGTGCTGCGCGGCCTGGAGGCGGTGCGCAAACGCCCCGGCATGTATATCGGCGACGTGCATGACGGCACCGGTCTGCACCACATGGTGTTCGAGGTGGTCGACAACGCCATCGACGAGGCGCTGGCGGGCCACGCTGACGAGGTGGTGGTCAGGATACTGGAAGACGGCTCGGTAACGGTGTCCGACAATGGTCGCGGCATCCCGGTGGATATCCACAAGGAAGAGGGCGTTTCCGCAGCCGAGGTCATCATGACCGTGCTGCACGCTGGCGGTAAGTTCGACGACAACAGTTACAAGGTGTCCGGCGGCCTGCATGGCGTGGGTGTCTCCGTGGTCAACGCCCTGTCCGAGCACCTGTGGCTGGACGTGTGGCGCGACGGCTTCCACTTCCAGCAGGAGTATTCGCTGGGCGAACCGCTGTATCCGCTCAAGCAGCTCGAGGCCTCGGACAAGCGCGGCACCCTGCTGCGCTTCAAGCCCGCGACAGCAATCTTCTCCGATGTCGAATTCCACTACGACATCCTGGCCAAGCGCCTGCGCGAACTCTCGTTCCTCAACTCCGGGGTCAAGATCACGCTGAGCGACGAGCGCGGCGAAGGCCGCCAGGACCTGTTCCAGTACGAAGGCGGCATCCGCTCATTCGTCGAGCACCTGGCGCAGCTCAAGACGCCGCTGCATCCGAACGTCATCTCGGTGACCGGCGAACAGAACGGGATCACCGTCGACGTGGCCCTGCAGTGGACCGACGCCTACCAGGAAACCATGTTCTGCTTCACCAACAACATCCCGCAAAAGGATGGCGGCACCCACCTGATCGGTTTCCGCGCAGCGCTTACGCGCACCCTGAGCAACTACATCGAACAAAGTGGCATCGCCAAGCAGGCCAAGATCACCCTGTCCGGCGACGACATGCGCGAAGGCATGATCGCGGTGCTGTCGGTCAAGGTGCCGGATCCCAGCTTCTCCTCGCAGACCAAGGAGAAGTTGGTCAGCTCCGAGGTCAGGCCGGTTGTTGAGAGCACGTTTGGTTCACGTTTGGAGGAGTTCCTTCAGGAACACCCCAACGAGGCCCGCGCCATTGCCGGCAAGATCGTCGACGCTGCCCGCGCCCGCGAGGCTGCGCGCAAGGCCCGCGACCTGACCCGGCGCAAGGGTGCGCTGGATATCGCCGGCCTGCCCGGCAAGCTGGCCGACTGCCAGGAAAAGGATCCGGCGCTGTCCGAACTGTTCATCGTCGAGGGCGACTCGGCCGGTGGCTCGGCCAAGCAGGGCCGCAACCGCAAGAACCAGGCCGTGCTGCCGCTGCGCGGCAAGATCCTCAATGTGGAGCGCGCGCGCTTTGATCGCATGCGGGCCTCGGCCGAGGTGGGCACGCTGATTACCGCACTGGGCACCGGCATCGGCCGCGACGAATACAGCCCGGACAAGCTGCGCTACCACCGAATCATCATCATGACCGACGCCGATGTCGACGGCTCGCACATCCGCACCCTGCTGCTCACCTTCTTCTACCGGCAGATGCCGGAGCTGATCGAGCGCGGCCACATCTACATCGGCCTGCCGCCCCTGTACAAGCTCAAGCAGGGCAAGCAGGAGATGTACATGAAGGACGACGCGGCGCTTAACGTCTACCTGGCGAACAGTGCGGTCGAGAATGCGGGCCTGATTCCTGCCGAAGGGGAGCCGCCGATCACCGGTGAAGCGCTGGAAAAACTGCTGCTGTCCTTTGCCGGCGCGCGCGAGGCCATCGCCCGCAACGCGTACCGGTACGACGCCATCCTGCTCGAATCGCTGATCGATTTCACCCCGCTGGACATGGCCCACCTGAGCCAGAACATCGACGAGCGTCATGAGCTGGATGCCCTGGAAGCCAAGCTCAACCGCGGCGGCATGGGCAGCGCGCGCTATGTGCTCAAACTGCAGCCCGGGGCCGAGAATCGCCCGGCTGCGCTGATCGCCACGCGCAAGCACATGGGCGAGGAGCTGATCCAGGTGCTGCCCGTGTCGGCATTCGAATCCGGCGAATTGCGCCCATTGCGGGAAGCCGCGGCGGTGCTGCATGGCCTGATCCGTGACGGGGCGCGGATCGTGCGCGGGAACAAGACCCAGCCGGTTTCCAGCTTTGCCGAGGCCCAGGCCTGGCTGCTGGATGAAGCAAAAAAGGGCCGCAGCATCCAGCGCTTCAAGGGCCTGGGTGAAATGAACCCCGAACAGCTGTGGGACACCACGGTGAACCCGGACACGCGTCGCCTGCTGCAGGTACGCATCGAAGATGCGGTGGCCGCCGACGAAATCTTCAGCACCCTGATGGGTGATGTGGTCGAGCCGCGACGCGCGTTCATCGATGCCAATGCGCTGAAGGTCTCGAACCTGGACGTTTGACCCGATGCAACGCGGCGCGTTGGATACACGGCCCCAGCCGCCGCCACTTCCGGCGTTGAACGCGTCGGCGACAGGCGCGTCAGCGTATCCAGTCGGCGGTTTCCTGCTCGACTTCCTGATCGCCATCGCAGCGCTGCTGGCCCTGTCGCTGCTCTGTGGCCTGCTCTGGGCCGTGTTCATCGGCCTGCAGCTTGCGCTGGCAAGTGGAGCGGCGATTGAACCCGAGGCGCTGCTGCAGGCGGTGGGTGAGCCCGACGCCATTGCCCTGATCTGGATGAGCCTGATCAGCACCGGCGGAGCAGCCCTGCTGGTCTATGGGTGCCGTCATCGCGCCACGCGCACGGAATGGGACGCATCGGCACGCGCCATCCGCAGGCCCGCGACCTGGGGCTGGATCCTGCTCGCCGCGACGGCCACGTTCCTGTTCAGCGCTGCGATTGCGGCGCTGTCGCAACGCTTCGGCGTGGCCCCTGAGCCGACCAACGCCGCGTTGATCGAGGCGGCCTTCGATCAGCGGCCCCTGTTCCTGCTGGTGTTCGCGGTGCTGCTGGCGCCCGCGTACGAGGAGCTGCTGTTCCGCCGCGTGCTGTTCGGTCGCCTGTGGGCCGCCGGGCGGCCGTGGCTGGGCCTGGTGCTCAGCAGCGCGGCGTTTGCGCTGATGCACGAGCTGCCCGGGCTGGGCAGCAACACCTGGCAAGCCACGCTGGTGCTGTGGTTGACCTATGGATTTATGGGGGCGGTGTTCGCTGGCGTGTACTGGCGCACGCGCACCCTGTGGGCTGCGTATGCCGCTCACGCGCTCAACAACGCCGCTGCGTTGGCGCTGATGAAGCTGTACGGCGGCGGATAAGTCCTGCTCTTAATTGACAGGGAGTTAAGACCTCTCTTGCCACACTTGTGGTCCTCATAGGAGCGTCCAATGAAACCCCTGATCCTTGTGCTCGCGCTGTCCGCCGTGCTCGCCGGCTGTGCCACCGCCACCTCGTCCACCG
>JAJAZJ010000309.1 GCA_026785795.1 Pseudoxanthomonas sp. | reverse complement strand
GGCCCGCACTGCCCAGTTACACCATTACGATGCGCTCCTGCTCAACGCGGTGGAAGCCGTCAACTAATCGCAGAAAGGCCATTTGTTCCAATTGATCCAGCGCCATTACGGGCACGACGTGCGCGGCAAGACGTTTGCGGTCTGGGGCCTGTCCTTCAAGCCGAACACCGACGATATGCGCGCTGCCTCGAGCCGGCGCCTGCTGGCCCAGCTGTGGGAAGCGGGTGCGCAAGTGCGCGCCTATGATCCGGAGGCCACGCACGAAGCGCGGCGTATCTTCGGCGAGCGTGACGACCTGCTGCTGTGCGACTCCGCATCACACGCAGTCAATGGTGCCGATGCACTGGCTGTGGTCACCGAGTGGAAGCAGTTCCGCAGCCCGGATTTCCCACGCCTTGCTTCCAGCCTGGCGGACAAGGTAGTTTTCGATGGGCGCAATCTTTACGCGCCTGCTGAAGTGGAAGCCGCGGGAATGGCGTACTACGGCATAGGCCGCGGCAGGTCGCTGCATGCAGGATGAGGTTCACACCATGGACCCGCGGCTGGAACAGCGGCTGATAGAACTGGAAACGCGGCTGGCGTTCCAGGAGCACGCGCTGGGCGAACTGAGCGAAGCACTGGCTGATGCCCGGGCTGAAGGCAGCCGTACCGCCGAGCTGCTGCGCAGCATGCTCACCGATCTGCGCAAGGTGCGTACCGAACTGTATGCCGACGTCGCCGACGAACCACCGCCTCCGCACTACTAAACCATACGCGTATGACCGATTCACTCCGCGACCAGCTGCTGGGGCTGGGCTTCAAGCCCGCAGCGAAGCCTGAGCGCAAGCCCGAAAGACGTTCCGGAAAAAAGCCCGAAACGGCTTCCGCAGGCAAGTCGACCGTGCGGCCAGCCCACAAGCCTGGCGGCCAGGTGCGGCCGGTCCACGCTGCCCGCGCACCGAGGCAAGACTCCGCCAACCCTGCAAAGCCCGCCAAGTCGCGTGCGGAAATGGACTTGGCCAAGGCCTATGCCTTGCGTGCGCAGCAGGAAAAGGACGAGCGCATCCAGGCCGAGCGCCTGAACCAGGAACAGGCGCGGCTGCGGCGGGAAGCCAAGCTGCAGGTAGAGGCCCTGGTCAAGGACCAGGTGTTGAATGACGCCGATGCAGATATCGCCAGGCATTTCGAGTACGGCGCCAAGATCAAGCGCATCCACGTCAATGCCTTACAGTTGAAACAGCTGAACGCCGGCGAGCTGGGCGTGCTGCAGCAGAATGGGCGGTATCTGCTGGTCACTGCGGTGGTGCTGGCCGAAGCCGAACGCCTGCATCCCGCCTGCGTTGCACTGAAAGTGCACCCGAAGGCGCCGGCCGGGGAGGACCCCTATGCGGACCCGCACTACCCGGTGCCGGACGATCTGGTCTGGTAGACCAGGCGCCGCGGGTGCCCTGGCAGAGCATCCGCCTTTAGCCGCAGTCACTGCCGGCCGGCTTGCCCGTTGACCAGCCAGTACCAGGCAATCGCTGCAGCAAGCAGCGCAATCCCGCTGGACACCAGGAACGCCACGTGGCCGCCGAGGTGCCATAGCTGGCCCGCGGCCAGTGCACCGATCACACCGCCCACGCCGGACGAAAGTCCGTAGAACACCCCTTGTCCATGCCCATTCATGCGCCCCGGGAAAAATCGCACCAACAGCTGCATCACCGCGGCGAAGAATGCGCCGAAGTTCAGGGCATGGGTCAGCTGGGCCAGCAGCAGGACGGCGGTGTTGTCCGGCCAGATGGCCGTCATCCACCAGCGCAGGGCCGCGCTCAGCAGCGCAAACACCATCACCTTGCCGGCATCCCAGCGACGGAAGATGCGGCTGGCGAGGAAAAACACGCCGATTTCCGCCACAACGCCCACCGTCCAGAACAGTCCCAGCATGCTGGCCGAGTAGCCATATTCGGTCAGGTAGATCGAGAAAAACGTGTAGTAGGGGCCGAATGACACCTGGGCCAGGAACGCAGCGGCGAAGAACGCAATTACCTGCGGTCGCTTCAGGCGCTGGCGAAAGCTGTGCGGGTCCGGGTCATGCACTTCATCGCTGAGTCGGGCGTACTGGTTGCAATAGGCCGAGACCAGCAGGCCGGCAAACAGCGGCAGCATCAGCCAGGGCAGCGAAGCGATGCCGATGCGATCCACCAGGATCCCGTACAGGGCCACCACCAGGATAAAGCCGACCGATCCCCACACCCGGATCAGGCCGTAGCGATCACTGCGCACGCCCAGATGGGACATGGTGATCGACTCGAACTGCGGCATGACCGCGTTATAGGCAAAGCAGAACACGCACATCACCACGAACAGCCCGGCAAACCCAAGCGGCAGCAGGAAGGCTGTAAAGCTGGCCAGGGTCAGGAAGCAGCCGAAACGCAGCCAGTTGATGGGCGCGGGCGAATGCGCCGCCAGCGTGGTCCAGGTGCTGGGAGCCACGATCCGCGTGGCGTACCACAGGCTCATCAGCACGCTGATCGCCGCCACGTCCATGCCGCGCGCCTTCAGGTACAGGCCCCAGTACGGCGTGAACGCACCCAGCGCCGCGTAGTAGGCAAAATAGAAGCCGGACAAGCGCACGAAAGGCAGCGGCTGCCCGCTGCGAACCGGCCGGCCGTCACCCGGCGGTAGCGGGTGGTCTGCTACCTGCATGTGCGGGTGCTGGACTGCACGCTATTCCGGATCACGATCCAGGTTCAAAGCCAGCCGCGCCGCGATGCAATGCTGGGCCCACGGGCCAAGCGCGTCGCAACGCGCCTTGCTGCATCGGCATTCCATCGGGGAGATCATTCCGGATCATAGTCCAGGTTGGAAGCCAGGAAGCGTTCCGCCTGCAACAAGCTCACGCCCTTGCGCCTGGCGTAATCCTGGGCCTGTTCCCTGGACACGCGGCCGACCACGAAATACTGGCTTTGCGGGTGGCTGAAGTAGTAGCCGGACACCGCTGCGGTGGGCAGCATTGCGAAGCTTTCGGTCAGGCGCATGCCTGCATTGGTGCCGGCATCGAGCATCCGGAACAGGGTGTCCTTCTCGCTGTGCTCGGGACAGGCTGGATAGCCCGGGGCAGGGCGGATGCCTACGTAACGCTCGGCAATCAGGGCCTCATTGTCCAGCTGCTCGTCGACCTGATAGCCCCAGAATTCCCTGCGCACGCGCTGGTGCAGGCGCTCTGCCAGCGCTTCGGCAAGGCGGTCGGCCAGCGCCTTCAGCAGGATCGCGTTGTAATCATCGTGATCTGCCTCGAAGCGGGTCACGTGTTCGTCGATGCCAATGCCTGTGGTAACCGCAAACGCGCCAATCCAGTCCCGTTTTCCGCTGTCTTTCGGCGCGATGAAATCAGCCAGGCAAAAATCAGGGCGCTCAACCGGCTTGTCCACCTGCTGGCGCAGGAAGTGGAGCGTGGTCTTGCCTCCATCCGAGCCTTCGCCTGCAGGCTGGGGAAGCAGCTGAACCTCGACAT
>JAJAZJ010000308.1 GCA_026785795.1 Pseudoxanthomonas sp. | reverse complement strand
GGTCACTGCGGCGGTTGCGCAGGGCATGTACGACGGCAAAGGCTTCGGCCTGCTTTTCGTTGCTGCGCTCTTGTTCGGCCATTTTGAACAGCTGCTGCTCGAAGTCCGCCAGCATCTGGATGAAGCGTTCGTCCAGGTCCGAGGAGGCCTGGTCAAACAGCACGCTCAGGACCCGGCGCACGCGCGGCGGCAGCGAAGGCGTGGAGGCAATCCTTGCCTGGGTCTTCGAAGACGCAGCGTGTGGCGTGTTGAACATAGGTGCGGCGACCCTTCCCCCGACGCGGTTTTTTAACACATTCCCCAGTTGGCTGCCGTTATTCCCGCCCGCCCGTGCCTTGCTCAGGCCCGAGGAACAGGCCCACCACGTCATTGGTGAAGCGCCGGCCAAGCTCGGTAGGCACCACCCGCCCGGCGGCCAGGCTGAGCCAGTTGCGGGCCGCGGCTGCGGCAAGCGGCCCGGCGATGTTGGCCACCGCCAGGCCGGTACCGGCTTCGAAATCGGCCAGGCTGAACCCGGCGTTGAGGCGCAGCGCATTGAGCATGAACTCGAAGGGGCGCCGCTGCGGACTGATCCGTTCGTCACCCCCCAGCGAGGCGGGCGTGCCCGCGGCGGCCAGGTAAGCGGTCGGGTGCCGGGTTTTCCAGCGACGCAGGATGGACTGCTCGGCACCCAGGGTCAGCTTGCCGTGGGCGCCCGCGCCGATTCCCAGGTAATCGCCAAAGCGCCAGTAGTTCAGGTTATGCGCACACTGGCGTCCTGGTCGGGCATAGGCGCTGACCTCGTATTGCGCATAGCCTGCATCGGCCAGCAGGGCCTGGCAGTGTTCCTGCATGTCCCACGCCCCATCCTCGTCCGGTAGCCCCTGCGGCGGCCGGGCGTGGAACACGGTGTTGGGCTCCAGGGTCAGCTGGTAGTGGGACATGTGCGCGGGCTGCAGGGCGAAGGCGCGCTGCAGGTCGGCTTCGGCCATGGCCAGGTCCTGCCCCGGCAGGGCGTACATCAGGTCCAGGTTGAAATTGTCGAAGCCGGCGTCCTGGGCCAGCTTCACCGCGCGCTCTGCCTGCGCGCTGTCGTGGATGCGGCCCAGGCGCTGCAGGCAGCCGTCGTCGAAGCTCTGGATGCCGAAGCTGATGCGATTCACCCCGGCGGCGCGGTATTGGTCGAAGCGCCCATGCTCGGCGGTGCCTGGGTTGGTCTCCAGGGTGATTTCCAGGTTCGGGGCAAAACGCAGACGGCTGCTGGCGGCCTGCAGGAAGCGGTCGATCTGGTCGGGGGGAAACAGGCTGGGGGTGCCGCCGCCAAAGAACACCGAATGCACGCTGCGCCCCCACACCAGCGGCAGGTCCTGCTCCAGGTCGCGGATCAGGGCATCGACATAGTCGGCGAACGGCAGCACGCCTTTGCCCTCGTGCGAATTGAAATCGCAGTACGGACACTTGCGCACGCACCACGGCAGGTGCACGTACAGCGACAGCGGGGGCGGAATCAACATCCGCCTATTGTAGGAGCGCCCCATGGACGCGGGCTCTTTCTTTGGATTGCGGGGAAAGAGCTCGCGCCCATGTACCCGCGGGGCGGAAAGTGCGCTCCTACGGGAGCATGAGCCGTTGCCTGAGCAGCGCCAGCGCCTGGCCGCGGTGGCTCACGCGGTTCTTGAGCACAGGCTCCATTTCGGCGGCTGACTGGGCATGGAGGAGGTCGTAGAACACCGGGTCATAGCCATGCCCGGCCGAACCGCGTCGCTGCTGAAGGACGCGCCCATCCCACTGCCCTTCCACGATCAGCGGCTGCGGATCGTCGGCATGCTGCAGCACGGCCAGCACGCAATAGAAGTGCGCGCCGCGCTGTGCGTCCGCGACGTCCTTCAGCGCTTCGAGCAGCTTGTCGATATTGCGCTCCGCGTCGCCGTGGGCACCGGCGTAGCGCGCCGAGTACAGGCCCGGGGCGCCGTGCAGTGCATCCACACACAGCCCGGAATCGTCGGCCAGCGCCGGCAGCCCGGTCAGGCGACTGGCGTGGCGCGCCTTGATCAGCGCGTTCTCGACGAAGGTGGTGCCGGTTTCCTCGGCGTCCTCGACGCCCAGTGCACTCTGGGCGAGTAACTCGATGCCGCTGTCGGCCAACAGATCAGTCAGTTCCCGCAGCTTGCCGGGGTTGGAGGAGGCCAGTACCAGTTTCACGCAGCGTTCCTCTCACGGATAGGAGCGCCGCATGGGCGCGAGCTTTTCCATTCACGTTATTGCAAGAAAATAAAAAGCTCGCGCCCATGTACCCGCGGGGCTTAAAGGGCGCTCCTGCGCGTTTTTCGATCAGGTTGCCAATGCCGCGCGCTGCGCGGTGAACAGTTCAGCCATGCCCTTCTCGCCCAGCGCAAGCAGCGCGTCCAGCTCATCGCGACGGAACGCGTGGCCCTCGGCCGTCCCCTGCAGCTCGATGAAGCCGCCGCCGTCATTCATCACCAGATTCATGTCGGTATCGCAATCGCTGTCTTCCGGGTAGTCCAGATCCAGCACCGGCACCCCACGGTAGATGCCGACCGAGACCGCCGCGACGGCGCCGTGGATCGGGTCGCGCCCGCCGCTGCCCGTCTTGATCTCGTTGCGTACTTTCAGCCAGTTCACCGCATCCACCAGGGCCACGTAGGCGCCGGTAATGGCCGCGGTGCGGGTGCCGCCATCGGCCTGCAGCACGTCGCAGTCCAGGGTGATGGTGCGCTCGCCCAGCGCCTTGCGGTCGACGCAGGCACGCAGCGCACGGCCAATCAGGCGCTGGATCTCCAGGGTGCGACCGCCCTGCTTGCCGCGCGCGGCCTCGCGGTCGCTGCGGGTATGGGTGGAACGCGGCAGCATGCCGTACTCGGCAGTCACCCAGCCTTCGCCTTTGCCCCGCAGGAAAGCCGGCACCCGGTTCTCCACGCTGGCCGTGCACAGCACGCGGGTCTCACCAAAACTGATCAATACCGACCCCTCGGCGTGGCGGGTGTAGCCGCGCTGGATGCTGACCTGGCGCATCTGCTCGGGAAGGCGGCCACTGGGGCGGGCGACGCTCATGGATAAGTCCGGTGCATGGGTGGGCTAGGTTACCATTCGCTTCCCGCAGCACCGGTGTTGTCCATGATTCGCAGCATGACTGCCTACGCCATCGCCGAGCGGCCCACCGATGGCGGCACCCTCGCGTGCGAGCTGCGTGCGGTCAACCATCGCTTCCTGGAGCTTGGTCTGCGCCTGCCCGAGGAGTTGCGGGTGCTGGAGCCGGTGCTGCGCGAGCGCATTGCCGCCCGCATCGCCCGCGGCAAGCTGGAATTCGCGCTGCGCCTGCGCACTGCCGAAGGCGACGGCGCCATCCAGATCAACCAGAGCCTGGTCAGGCAGCTGGCCGGCGTGGCCAAGGAGCTGGACGCACATTTTCCGCAGCTGCGGGCGGAACTCACCGACCTGATGCAGTATCCCGGCGTGCTGCAGAGCAAGTCGGTGGATGCCGAGGCGCTGCAGGCCCAGGCCCTGATCCTGCTGGACAGCCTGCTGGACCAGTTCGTGGCAGGGCGCGAACGCGAAGGCGAAAAACTCGCGGCGGCGATCAGCGAGCGCGTGGACGCCATCGCCGCACGCGCGGACGAGGCCAGGCAGATGATCCCGCTGATCCGCGCCGGCCAGCGCCAGAAACTGGAGGCGCGCCTTGCCGACCTTGCGCAGCCGGCAGACCCGGGCCGCCTGGAGCAGGAGCTGGTGCTGGGGCTGCAGAAACTCGACGTGGATGAAGAGCTGGATCGCCTGGACAGCCACGTGAAGGAAATCCGCCGCATCCTCAAACAGTCCGAGCCGGTGGGCAGGCGCCTGGACTTCCTGCTGCAGGAGTTCAACCGCGAGGCAAACACGCTGGGCTCCAAGTCGGTGGATGTGCGCACCACCAACCTGGCGGTTGAGCTGAAGGTGCTGATCGACCAGATCCGCGAACAGGTGCAGAACATTGAATAGGGCCGGGATTCGGGATTCGGGATGCGGGATTCGGGAAAGCGTCCGGCCTCCCGGGATGATCGCTGTTTTTGCGCTGCCGGGCTGTATGCTTTTCCGAATCCCGAATCCCGCATCCCGCATCCCGTCATGAGCATGCGCGGAACCCTCTACGTGGTCGCCGCGCCCTCCGGTGCCGGCAAGAGCAGCATCGTCAACGCGGTGCTGGCGCGCGATCCGCAGATTGCGCTGTCGATCTCGTTCACTTCGCGCCAGCCGCGGCCGGGCGAACGCCATGCGCAGCACTACAACTTCGTCAGCGCCGATGAATTCAGGGCCATGATCCGGGCCGGGGACTTCTTCGAATACGCCCAGGTCCACGGCGACTGGAAAGGCACCGCCCGGCAGTCGGTCGAACCGCAGCTGGCGGCAGGCAAGGACGTGCTTCTGGAAATCGACTGGCAGGGTGCCCGCCAGGTGCGCGCCAAGGTGGCCGATGCGGTGGCGGTGTTCATCCTGCCGCCGTCGCGCCAGGCGTTGGAGCAGCGCATGCGCAATCGCGGGCAGGACAGCGAAGCGGTCATCCAGCAGCGCCTGGCCGCGGCTCGCGAGGAAATGTCGCACTTTGATGAGTTCGACTACCTGATCGTCAACGAGGTGTTCCAGACCGCGGTGGACGAGATGTGCGCCATCTTCAGCGCCAGTCGCCTGCGTCGTGAACCCCAGGTCGTGCGCCACGCCGCGCTGGTTTCAGCCCTGCTGGCGGACGAAGGGGTTGACGCAAGTCACTGAATTGCAAGGCGCTTGCGGCCCATAGGTTTGCATCTACAACGGCCAGGCCGTACACTCCGCGCCCCCTTCGTATCAATTCGCGCGGCCCCCGGGCTGCCGGGAGCCCGCATGGCCCGTATCACCGTAGAAGATTGCCTGGAAGTCGTCGACAACCGTTTTGAGCTGGTCATGATGGCCGCCAAGCGCGCCCGCCAGCTGGCCAATGGCGTCCCGCCCACCATCGACAATAGCGAGAGCGACGACAAGCCGACCGTGCTGGCCCTGCGCGAAATCGCCGCCCGCACCATCGATAACCAGCTGATCGACACCGTGGAGAAGTCCGAGCGTGCGCGCGCCGAGCGCGAAGCGATGGAATGGGCGGCCGCGGAAGTGGTCGCCGCCGACGACCTGTCGAAGGGCGACGACTGACCGATTGCGGCCTTCGCATCGATTCCCTGCACGGCCCGCGCAAGCGGGCCGTGTGCTGTCCGGCACCGCGTAATTTGCCGTTGACCGGCCGCTGGCATAGGCTTGCGGCATGTCCCCCGGTCGCTCCGCCAAGCCTGCCGTCCTTGCGCCCCTGAAGGCAAGCGAGGTGCCGGACTACGTGCGCCAACTGGAGCAGGTGGCCAGCTACCTGCCGCCCGAACAGCTTGCCCTGCTGCGCCGCGCCTGGAAGGTCGGCGCGGATGCGCACGTGGGCCAAACCCGCAAGTCCGGCGAGCCCTACATTACCCACCCGGTCGCAGTGGCCCAGGTGCTGGCCGAACTGGGGCTGGATGCCGAGACCCTGATCGCCGCCATCCTCCATGACACCATTGAGGACACCCCGCTGACCCACGCCGATATCGTGGCCGAGTTTGGCGAATCGGTCGCCGAGCTGGTCGAGGGCGTGACCAAGCTGGACAAGCTGCATTTCCGCGACCGCCAGGAAGCGGCTGCCGAAAGTTTCCGCAAAATGCTGCTGGCCATGTCCCGCGACCTGCGGGTAATCATGATCAAGCTGGCCGACCGCCTGCACAACATGCGCACCCTGGGCGCCCAGGGCGCGGAGTCACGCAGGCGCATCGCCAAGGAAACCTTGGACATCTATGCCCCCATCGCACAGCGCCTGGGCATGAACCTGGTCAAGTCCGAATTGCAGGATCTCGGCTTCCGCGCCCTGTATCCGTGGCGGCACGCCATCCTCGAGAAGCATATCCGCGGCCAGCCGGTGGTCAGGCGCGAATCGATGGCCCAGATCGAGGCCCACCTGTCCCAGCGCCTGGACAAGGAAGGCCTGCAGCATCACATGGTGGGGCGGATCAAGACCCCGTGGAGCATCTACAGCAAGATGCACGGCGAAGGCAAAAGCTTCGACCAGCTGATGGACGTGTTCGGTTTCCGCGTGGTCGTGTCCAGCGTGCCCAACTGCTATCACGCGCTTGGCGCGGTGCATGCGGCCTACAAGCCGCTGGACTCACGGTTTCGCGACTTCATCGCCATTCCCAAGGCCAATGGCTACCAGTCGCTGCATACGGTGCTGTTCGGGCCGTATGGCTCCCCGATCGAGGTGCAGATCCGCACCGAGGAGATGGACCTCATCGCCGAGCGCGGCATCGCCGCGCACTGGACCTACAAGTACGGCCTGCAGACCGCCAACAGCGCGCAGAGCCGCGCCCATGCCTGGATCGTGGAGCTGATCGAGAACCAGCGCGCGGCCGGTTCCTCGCTGGAGTTCCTTGACAACGTCAAGGTCGATCTGTTCCCGGACGAGGTCTACCTGTTCACGCCCAAGGGCAAGATCCTGTCACTGCCGCGCAATTCCACGGCCCTGGATTTCGCCTATGCGGTGCATACCGACGTGGGTAACCAGGCGGTGGCCTCGCGCGTGGACAAGAAGCTGGTGCCGCTGCGCACCAAGCTGGCCAGCGGCCAGAGCGTGGAGATCATCACCGCCAGGTCGGCTGCGCCCAAGCCGCAGTGGCTGGAGTTCGTGGTCACCAGCAAGGCGCGCACCGCCATCCGCCACCAGCTCAAGCAGCTTGAACACGAGGATGCAGTGCAGCTGGGCCACCGCATGTTGGACCGCGCGCTGGAGCAGCTGGACAGCTCGCTGGAAAGGCTGCCGCAGCAGCGCCTGGAGGCATTCCTCAGCGAGCACCGCTACCCGCGCCTGGAGGCCTTCCTGGCCGACGTGGCGCTGGGCAACTGGATGCCGGCCCAGGCCGCGCAGGCGCTGACCGCCTACGCCGAACTGGGTGGTGGTGGCCACTCCAAGCATTCGCAGGAAAAGATCCTGATCAACGGCAGTGAGCGCGGCGTGGTCAGTTTCGCCAACTGCTGCCAGCCGATCCCGGGCGACGAAATCATGGGCCACCACACCGCCGGCAAGGGCATCGTGGTGCATCGGCTGGATTGCCCCAACGTGGCCGAGTTCCGCAAGTCGCCCGAACGCTGGATCCCGATCGACTGGGATGCCGCGGTCACCGGTGATTACGATGCATCACTGCTGATCGACGTGGAAAACCGCACCGGCGTACTGGCGCAGGTGGCCGCCGCCGTGGCCCAGAGCCAGTCCAATATTGATCGGGTGGAATACCTTGAGCGCGACATCAACGCCGCGGTGCTGCGCTTCTCCATCCAGGTCCGCGATCGCAACCACCTGGCCGAAGTGATGCGCCGGCTGCGCAGGCTGGGCGTGGTCCACGGCGTGCGAAGGCAATAAGTGCGCCTGCGCTAGACTGAACCCGTCCGCTGCCCTGGAAGCCCGCATGAACCGACACATCATCCAGACCGACCATGCCCCCGCCCCCATCGGACCTTATTCCCAGGCGGTGCGCAGCGGCAGCACCGTGTACTGTTCAGGCCAGACTCCGCTGGATCCTGCCACCGGCCTGCTGGTGGAAGGCGACATTTCGGTACAGGCCAGGCGCGCCTTCGACAACCTGAAGGCGGTGGTTGATGCCAGCGGTGGCTCCATGTCACAGATCGTGCGGCTTGGCCTGTATCTCACCAATCTGGGCGATTTTGCCGCGGTCAACGCAGTCATGCAGGAGTACTTCCACGCCCCGTTCCCGGCGCGCTCGACCATCGAGGTATCGGCCTTGCCGAAGGGTGCGGCGTTCGAAGTGGACGCCGTGATGGTGCTCGATCCGCCGACATGACCGGCATTTAGTGGATCTGGGTCGACTTCCCCACGCCCGCTTGCGGCAATCCCTGACTGGATTTCATCGGATGCGGTGGGCATCCTAACGCGATGCCAAACGCCTCGCGCAGCAACGAACCCGCCTTCAACCAGCCCATCGCCGGCCTGCTGCGTGGCGTGGGTCCGCGGATGGCGGAGAAGCTGGCCGCGCGCGGCCTGCTCACCCTTCAGGATTTGTGGCTGCACCTGCCGCTGCGCTACGAGGACCGCACCCAGCTCACCGCCATTCGCGACCTGCAGCCCGGCGTGCCCGCGCAGGTGGAGG
>JAJAZJ010000307.1 GCA_026785795.1 Pseudoxanthomonas sp. | reverse complement strand
GCTTAACCCCAAAGAAGAGCCAGGAGATACACGTGGCGTGAACTCTGGACGACGTCCATGGTTTCATTCAATGCCCCTGTAAATGTGGCCAGCCGGCGGGATTGACACATTCCTGCTAGCGCACAAGCCCCAGCGCGTCCGGTTCGCGGCCCGTGGCCCAACGATCGATCACTTGCCATGACTGCGTGTCGATTACGGCCAGCTGGTCGGCGCCGCTGATCGCGACGTAGGCGCGCGGTTGCAGTGGATCCATCACCACGCCGATTGGCAAGGCCGCCCGGCCGAGCATGGTTTCGCGGTATTGTGCGCCGGCTTCTGCCAGCTCCACCGTCGCCACGCGCAGCTTGCTGCGGGCGTCGAAGACTGCGAGCTGTGCCGCCGAGGCATTGGTCACCACCGCATGACGCCCGTCCGGGGTGAAGGCCACGCGGATCGGAAACCCCCTGCTGCTCATTCGCTGCTTGACTGCCAACGAGGCCGGGTCGTGGACGGTAATCGTGTCTTCGGCGCGGTTGCTGACCCACACCTCCCTGCCGTCGGGGCGCACAGCCACGCCTTCGGAACCCTTTCCGGCGCGCACTTCACCGGTTTTCCTGCCGCTCTCCAGGTCGATCCGGCTCAGCGTGCCGGCCCCGATCTTGGTGACATAGGCGGTTTTCCCATCCGGCGAGAGTGCGACCATATGGCCAGTGCCCTCGCCGACCTGAATCACCTGCTCCACGCGCCCGCTTTCAACATTGACCACCAGCACGCTGGCCGAACCCTCGGTGGTCACCACAGCACGCTCGTCGCCCGGGAGGAAATGAAGCCCGTGCGGTGCACCGTGCTCGCCCAGGTCGATCAGGCGCGTGGGCGTGCCGTTCGCCAGGTCCAGCACGGAAAGTGAATTGCCCGAGGTCTGCCGCCCATAGTTGCTGACCAGCGCGGTACGCCCGTGACTGGCGACCGCGATTTCGTGCGGCCCCTTGCCGGTGCGGAATTCGCCGGTCTTGCTTCCATCCCGCAGCGCAAGCCTCCACACCGAATCCGCAGACTTGTTGACGACCAGCAGCTCGGCGGCCTGCGCCGATGTGCACGAAAGCAACACCATCAGGAATACACGAATCAAAAGCATCAAGGGTCTCCGTGCATTGGAAGTCCGACTACAACGCGCTCACGCAACGGCATGTTGCGCCCGCCTGCGGCCACTCACTCAGGCGGACTCTGGGCCGCCGTGCTTTCGCACAGCGCGAGAACGTCGCCGGCGCGCGCCACCCGGTACCCGCGCGCCTGCAGCGCGTCGCCGTCCTCGGCGCTGGCGTAGTGATACAGCACGCAGCGCTGCAGCAGCTGCGCCGGGTATTCACGCTCAAGATCATCGATGCCGCTGTGCGAGGGGTTACCGACAAGTCCGCAATCGTGGGCAATCAGTTCACCCGCATCGGCGTAGCGCGCCAGGACCTCGGGGATCGGGCGGGTATCGCCGGTCCACACCAGGCTGCCGTGCAGGCGCAGGCCATAGGCCGTGTCTGGCCAGTGGTGGCGCACGGGCAACACTTCCAGGCGCACGCCGCCATGCCAGAACGACCCGCCCACCGGCACCACCTGGAAGGCATCCCAGAAATTCACCCCGCCCTCGGCGAGTACGTTCGGGTAGTCACCAATGCGCTGGTGCAGCAGCGGAACGACGGTGGCCGGCACATACAGCTTTACTTTGCCGCGACGCGCCGGATCAAAATAGCTGGCAACGAACAGGCGTTCGAACCCTGCCACATGGTCCAGGTGCACGTGGGTCACGAACAGTGCGTCGGGCATCCCGCCGTAGTGCGCCCGGTACGCGGACAGTCCCTCGGCGCCGCAGTCGATGGTCAGCCACGGCCGGCCATCGCGCTCGATGGTGGCGTTGGCCGAACCCAGCTCCACCGCCGACGCGTTGCCCACGCCGAGGAAGCGCAGTGCCCAGGCCATCAGTAGCCTCGCCCCCACGCAAGGTCGTAGGCGCGGCGCAGGCGCTGGAAATCCTGCAACACGTCATTACGCGTGCGTTCGCCCCGCAGCTTCAGCAAGGAACGCTGCAGACGGGCGAGGTTGTTTTCGCGCCAGCGCGTGGCCGGGATGCGCAGGCTGCACTGGTCGAAGTCGATCAGCCAGCCCTTGTCCTGCGCGTTGAACAGCACGTTATCCGCATTCAGGTCCGCGTGGTCCAGGCCGGCCCGATGGAAGCGCGCGATCAGTTGGCCGGCTTCGTCCCACGGCGCTTCGCCGCCGTCGGCCTGCGCACGCGCAGCCAGCGAGGACGCCCCCGGCAGGCGCTCCAGCAGGATGGACGCACGATAGCGCATGCCTTCGCGCAGGTAGCTTGCGGCGATCGGCCGGGCTACCGGCAGGCCCTTGGCGGCCAGTTCGCGGGTCAGGCGGAACTCGGCGAAGCTGCGGGTCTGGTTGGAGCCATGCCAGAGGTACTGATCACGGCTGATCCTGGCCGCCCAGCCGCCGCGCAGGTACAGGCGTAGTACGCTGGGCCCGGACGGCGCGTCCACAAACCACGCCCCGCCGCGTCCGCCGCTGTCCACGGGGTGCGCCCGCTCGCCCCACTGGGCGGGTCGGAACCAGTCCGGGTCCACTTGCCGTACCCGTTTGCTGTCGAACAGAATCGCACCGATTCCGCTGCCTTCGCGGAACGGCGACAGGGATTCAGAGGCGTCGAAATCGACCATCTCCGGAGTCTAACAACACTTGTCAACGATTCCGCTGTCACTTTGCCTGCTGCGTCTGTCCGCCCTTGGCGACGTGACCCATGTGTTGCCG
>JAJAZJ010000306.1 GCA_026785795.1 Pseudoxanthomonas sp. | reverse complement strand
CCGCTGTACCGACCACGAAGACCAGGATATGCGCTATACGGTTACCGTCACCCTCTCCGACGAAGGCGCCGAGTGGGAGGGACGGGTGTGGAAGGAAGGCGAGTACATCGGCGAAGTCAGCGGCTCTGGGAGCGGCCCGCAGGCCAACTACGTGGAGCTGGCGCGCATGCACATTGAATCGCAGATCAAGTGCCCGGGCGTAATCAAGCGCCGCGAGCGTTGATCGCGTACCCCCGGATCTGCGAGTCGAACGGCAGCCAGCCCATTTGCGTGACCAGATGCTGTCCGCCGCTTTCAGCATCACGATCCGCGCGCTGAGCCGGGCCTGCATGAAGTCCTCGTGTGTCACTGGCTGGGCACTGCATTCGATCACCTTGCGGCCTGCGTCCGGGCGGCTGGACGAGGTTTGCCTGAAACGCATAGGCGTGAGCCTTGGGCGCGATGCCTGATTAGCGTGCGAAATGTAGCGGAGAATCGGGATGACATCAGCGGTCGGCTGCACGGCCGGTCGCGGCCCGCGCGGACTCGGAGGATGCGCGCGCGTAGACGGCGCACTAGACCGGCTCGCGCTACCATCAACAGCCGCCGGAGCAGCTCGTGTCCCCCATCCTCAATGTGGCTCTGGTCGGCTACGGCTTCGCGGGCAGTGTCCTGCATGCCCCGCTGCTTGCGCACACCCCCGGCATTCGCCTGCACAGCGTGGTCTCCTGTGATGCTGCCAAGGTCCATGCGGACCATCCAGACGTGCGGGTCGTGGCCGATGCAGGTGCCGCCTTCGCAGACCCTGCCATTGACCTGGTGGTCATCGCCGCACCGAACCGTGCCCACGCATCGCTTGCCTGCGCCGCATTGCTGGCCGGCAAACACGTCGTGGTGGACAAGCCGTTCACGGTCACCTTCGCCGAGGCGCAAGAAGTCATCGCCACTGCCGCCGGGGCAAGACGCCTGATCAGCGTGTTCCAGAACCGGCGCTGGGATGCGGACTTCCTTGCCGTGCAGCAGCTGCTTGCTGACCTCACGCTGGGCGAAGTGATGGAATTCCACTCGCACTTCGACCGATACCGCCCAGACGTGGCCGACCGCTGGCGCGAACAGGACCAGCCCGGCTCAGGGCTCTGGTACGACCTGGGCCCACACCTGCTGGACCAGGCGCTGCAGCTGTTCGGAATGCCGATCACGGTATCGGCGGATATCGGCCTGCAGCGAGGGGCGTCGAATGCGCCGGACTATTTCCATGTGCTGCTGCGCTACCCCCGCCTGCGGGTAGTGCTGCATGCCGGGTCGCTGGTGCCGGCGCATGGGCTGCGTTTCGCCGTGCACGGCACGCAAGGCAGCTACCTCAAGCACGGGCTGGATGCACAGGAAAACAGGTTGCGATGCGGTGGCGTGCCAGGCCAGCCCGGTTGGGGCACGGATCCATCACCCGGCGAGCTGCATCTCGCGACCGATCACGGGATTGAGCTGACCAGCGGTCCGCCCACGACGGGCGACTACCGGCACTACTATGCCGCGATGCGCGAGGCCATCGTGCACGCTAGCGCGGTGCCGGTGCTGCCGGATGAAGCACTGCAGGTCATGGCCCTGCTTGAATGGGGCGTGCTCAGTTCGCTGGAGCGTCGCGAGGTGGCGTGCACCGCGCTTCAACCATGACGCTCTCAGGCTCCGAGAGCTGTGCAAACAGCTTGGGTCAACGGGCGCAGATTCCGGGAGTGGCGGACAACAAAACGCGGAATCCGCGGCTTCAAACCGTCTGCAGCGTGTTGCGGGACCGGAGGTCTGGTTCCCTCGCAACACACATCGTGCTCGCACCCACTCTCTGCCAGGCAAGGCTTTCTGCCCGGCAGTATAGAGAAGGCAAGCCCAGTCCGAGAGGCTCCACGGAGCACGCTGGAGATTCGGAACCTGGTTCAGGTCATCTTTCACGACGCAGGGACGACTTCCCCGATTTGGTCGTATGACCACCAAATTCATGACGCATCGCCGAAAGCAGTTTGTCGGCAAAGGAATCATCGTCACGCGAGCGCAAGCGTGCCAGCAGTGAAGCGGTGATCACCGGGGCGGCGACATTGAGGTCGATCGCTTCGGCGACTGTCCAGCGTCCCTCGCCGGAATCCTCAACGTACGGCGCGATGCCGGCCAGCGTGGGATTCTTGCCAAGTGCATTCGCGGTCAAGTCCAGCAGCCAAGAACGCAACACGCTGCCTTCGCGCCAGATCTGTGCAACCTGGTGCAGGTCCAGTGCGAAATCCGTCTTTTGTTGCATGATGTAAAAGCCTTCGGCGTATGCCTGCATCATTCCGTACTCGATGCCGTTGTGGATCATCTTGGTGAAGTGCCCGGCACCACTTGGGCCCACTCGACCCCAGCCGCCGCCGCTGGCCGGCGCCAACGTGGATAGCAGCGGCGTCAATCGCTTCACGACCGCCTCGTCACCGCCCAGCATCAGGCTATAGCCCTCCGCTAATCCCCACACGCCGCCACTGGTACCGCAATCCACATAATGCAGCCCCTGTCCTGCCAGCAGCGCAGCACGACACTGGGTGTCCTTGTAGAACGAGTTTCCGCCATCGACCACCGTATCGCCGGGTGCCAGCATCGGCAGAAGCTGCGCCAGCGTGTCGTCGACCACCTGACCTGCGGGTACCATCATCCACACCACGCGTGGTAAACCGAGCTCGCCCACCAGCTCCGCCAACGTGGCCGCAGGCATGATGCCTCGTTCCATCGCACGTGCGTGCGCTTCAGCGCTGGGATCAAAGCCCACTGCGCGGTGGCCACCCCGCACCAGCCGCTCTGCCATATTGGCGCCCATGCGGCCCAGGCCTATCATTCCCAATTCCATACCCAGGACGCCTTTTATGGTTCGGTGCTGCCTAGCTTCGCATGCCGGCGTGTGCATGTGGCTCGTGATCTTCGCATTCCATGCACCAATGCTCTGCTACATTCGGCCCCTTGCTCCGTGGAATCCAACTCAATGCGCGTGCTCATCACCGGCGGTACAGGTTTCATTGGACGCGCGCTGTGCCGGCAGCTCTTGCATGCAGGACACGAGCTCTGGGTGCTGACACGCAATCCAACCAAGGCCGCGACGAAGCTGGAGGGCATTCGACTGATTGAACACCTGGCGGAGGCCGGCCAGATGGATGCCGTGGTCAACCTGGCGGGCGAGCCGCTGGCCGATGGCCGCTGGACCGACCGGCGCAAGCAGGCCTTCCGGGACTCGCGCATCGGCACCACGCAGTCGCTGCTAGAGTGGATCGCAAGCCAGGTGCAGCGGCCGCGGGTACTGGTGTCCGGTTCGGCGATTGGCTACTACGGCCCGCGCGATGACAAACCGCTGACCGAAGAATCTCCGCCAGGGGACGATTTCTCCGCGCAGCTCTGCCGTGACTGGGAAAGTGCCGCCATGCAGGCCGAATCGCTGGGCCTGCGGGTCTGCACCGTGCGCATTGGCGTGGTGCTGGGGCCCGACGGCGGCGCACTGTCCAAGATGCTGCCGCCGTTCAAGCTGGGTGCGGGTGGACCAATGGGCGACGGTCGCCAGTGGATGAGCTGGGTGCACCGGCATGACCTGGTGCGCTTGCTGCAGTGGCTGCTCGAACATGACCAGGCCCGCGGCGCCTACAACGGCACGGCACCATCACCCGTGACCAACCGCGAGTTCGCGCAGACCCTGGGCAAGGTGCTGCGGCGACCGGCGCGGATCACCACGCCTGCACTCGCACTGAAGCTGATGTTCGGGGAGATGGCCACGTTGCTGCTGACTGGGCAGCGCGTGCTGCCTGCGCATGCGGTTGCCGGGGGGTTCCAGTTCCAGCATCCAACTCTGGAGACTGCACTCACCGACCTGCTGGCCTAGTCCAGGCGCCGCGCGCGTTGGTGACGGTTGGGTGCCGTCGGGCGGATGGCGCGCATAAAAAAAGCCCGCAACAGCTAGGCTATTGCGGGCTTGCTCCCTCCCCCACGTCGGGATGCGCGAGCATCGTGAAGTACGCGTGTCGAGTCATGCACGCTGCACTGCAAAACAGTACCGGGTGGTTCAATAGCGGACGGCGCCAGATGCGTTCGTAGTAAGGCTTACATGGCGTGATGGCTAGGCACTGCGCGCCAGGAGTCCGCCGCGCAGGGCGCTGCAGGCGGCGTGACCGTTGCAGATTCCGAAGCCCGAACGGCCTACGTTCCGCACGGGTCGGGCCTGTGCGTGCCCTCGCGCGAATTCACTTTGCCTGCGAGTCGTACCACTCGCGTGCACGCAGCACATGGAACTTGTTGTTCGGCCCATCCACCCCGACCCCCACGCTGAGCACTCCCCACTTCGCATAGAGCTTGCCCCTGCGATCCTGGCCCCGCAGGCGCAACTGCGCCAGCAGGTTGAAGCGCCTGTTGCTTGCATTGATATCGTCAAGCACCAGGGTGTCCCGGTCCCAACGGATCTTGCCCTTCACCTGGGCCTCGCCGCTGTCGATGAGCTTGTAGATCCATTTTGGATATTCGCGTTGACGGGAGAACAGCGACAGCAGGAATCCGACATCCTTCATCTTCACGTCTGCATTGCCGCGAACGCTGAGCGGCTTGTTCCAGTCCATGCGCGCACTTGGCAGGCTGATTCGCGCCCACCAACCAGTACGCGACTCGCCGCCGGGCTCGCTGAAGCTGATGTTGTCCAGCTTGACCGTACTGCCGTCGACGGCGAAGTTGAGCCGCTCCATATCGGCGCGGCGCAACTGGGTGTTGATG
>JAJAZJ010000305.1 GCA_026785795.1 Pseudoxanthomonas sp. | reverse complement strand
CGTGCGCGCGGCACGTTGCTGGACACGCGGTTGACGCAGTAGGCGCAGTCGAAGGTGCAGAAGTTGGTCAACAGGATCTTCAGCAGCGATACGCAGCGCCCATCCGGCGTGTAGGAATGGCAGATGCCCATGCCCTCGGTGCTGCCGACGCCACCGGTGCCCACGGAATGACGCCGATCTGCGCCGCTGGACGCGCAGGACGCGTCGTACTTGGCCGCGTCGGCCAGGATTGCCAGTTTTTCGATCAGCTTCATCCTGGCATTGTGTGCAGCGGCAGTCTCATCCCCTGCGACTCACTGGCGCGACTGGGCGGGTGCCAGAGGACGGCGGAAGCGCCGACTGAAGCGCGCGCTGTTTGATCTCGGTGCAGACATGGTGGAATCATTGACTTGGCCGGCGCTGTGCGTGCCGTCGGGCCGGTCCAACAGAAGGCTGTGCGCAAGCCGAACCATGGCTTGAGCGGCCACCGGTCGACGATACGCCTGCACGCCGCCCGCTTGCGCTGCATGGCTTTCGTCTCTACGTTAGCGGCCGGGCGATGTTGCCTGCGGTGGCATGAGATCCGATGGATGACCTGGAACAAGCGCGGCAGCTCTTTCTGCAGGGCGTGGGCTTGCACAACGCGGGCCGCTTCGCCGATGCCGAAGCACGCTATCGCGAAGCGGCCGGGCTTGCGCCGCAGCGCCCCTCCATCCTGTCCAACCTGGCCGCCGTGCTGATTTCGCAGGCGCGCTTTTCTGAAGCCGTGCCGTGGTGCTAACGAGTGCTGCAGCTCGAGCCCACCCATGCCGACGCACTGCACGCGCTGCAGACCTGCCGGCGCATGCTGGCCGACGCCGAAGCGGCGTTGCCCAATGCCGACCCGGTCGCCTTGATCGTGGAGAAAGCCGGCCTGCTGTCCGCGCACGGCGACCAGCCAGGTGCGCTGAACGCGTGGGACCAGGCGCTGGCCCTGCAGCCGAAACATCCACTCGCCCTGCTCGGCCGGGCACAGGCACTGACCCGGCTGGGGCTGGCCGATGCCGCCGTGCTGGCTTACCGGGCGGCTATCGACGGCGAGGACGGTGTGGACTTCGCCGGCGAGGATTTCTGCGCTGACGTGGTTGCCGGCCTGCGCCCGCAGCAGCTGGGTGCGGTGTTCGAGGTCCTGCTGGTGCGCGCGCTGCACGCACCGTGGCATCGTGCGTCGGAACTGGTGGCCGTGGCGGCGGGGCAGCTGCTGCAGCGCGCGTGGGTTGTGCGTGCGCTGGACAACATCGACGCAGTCTGGCCAGCGCGGGGCCCAGCGGAGCAGGGCGAAGAGGCGCTGCGGGCAGCGGTCGACGACGTCCTGTTCAACGCGGTATTGAAGGCGGCGGTGCTGCCGGGCGAAGCTTTCGAGCGCCTGCTCGCCAACCTGCGCTTTTCGCTGCTGTCCAGGGTCGTGGCCGACAGCGGTCTGGATGACGCGACGCTGGCGCTCGGTGCAGCGCTCGCCGCGCAGATGCTGGCCCGCGAATACGCAATGCTGCAGCCGGCACAGGAGCTGCAGCAGGCCGCCTTGCTGGCCGGCCAGCTGACCGAGCAGCTGGCATCAGGCTCGGCTTCCGATCCGCAACTGCTGCTGGCAGTGGTGCTGTATTCCGATCCCGGTCGCCGCAGTTTCGCACCGGCGCTCGCGAAACATGCGTGGCCAGACCAAGTGCAGGCGCTGGTCCAGATGGCGGTATTGGACAGGCAGCGCGAGGAACAGCTGGCAGAGGCAATGCCATCACTGCGCGACATCGCCGACGAAGTTTCGAAGGCCGCGCGCGAGCAGTATGAGCAGAATCCGTATCCGCGCTGGATAGACACGCCTTCCGCGGTGCGGCGCATGGCGCAGGATGAGTACGTGAACTGGCGACTGGGGCGGGTGGCGGCGGCGCCGCGCGCAGCGGACGCAGCAGTGCGGGTGCTGGTGGCGGGCGCCGGCACCGGGCAGCAGCCTATCGAACTGGCCAACCGGCTGCAGAACGCACAGGTGCTGGGCATTGACCTCAGCCGCGCCAGCCTGGCTTACGCACAGCGGCAGGCCGAACGCATCGGCGTGGACAACCTGCGCTTCCTGCACGCCGATATCCTGGCCCTGGTGCCGGAAGACGGCCCGTTCGACCTGATCGAAGCCAGCGGCGTGCTCCACCACATGCAGGATCCTGCGCTGGGGTTGCGGCGGCTGCGCGCCTGCCTGGCGCCGGATGGGCTGATGCGCATCGGGCTGTACAGCGCCCGCGCGCGGCGCGCGGTGGCGGCGGCACGCGCGCTGATTGCACGCGAAGGATTTGCGGCGACGGCGCAGGGCATGCGCGCGTTCCGCCAGCAGGTGCTGGCCCTGCCGGCCGACGATCCGGCACGCGGCGTCGCGTCGTTGGCCGATTTCTACGCGATGAGCGAGTGCCGTGACCTGGCTTTCCATGTCCACGAGACCAGCTTCGATCCGCCGGGCATCGCCGGACTGCTGCACGGCGAAGCGATGGAATTCCTTGGCTTCGAGCTGCCGCCCGCGGTGCAGCACGCGTTCGTGCAGCAGTTCCCCCAGCCCTTCGACGGGCTGGACCTGGACTGCTGGGACCGTTTCGAGGAACAGCACCCGGGCACCTTTACCGGCATGTACCAGTTCTGGGCCAGGCCACGGCAGCTTGAACCCGCCTGACGGGGTTGCCGCGCGGTGATCGCGCGGATCTGCCCATGACGCCCTGCAGCGCAGCGGCAGGCGGCGAACGGCCCAGGTGTGCATGGCGGACCTCGATCGGGTAACAATGGCGGGCATCGAAGCTGGTCCGCGTCAGCCGGTTGCAAGTGGACGCAACACCGGCACGCCACGGCTGTGTAGTTCGGCCGCGGCATCGCCATCACGGAGCACAGCATGTCCCTGGTCCACCGCGCCACCCCGCGTTTCTTTCCTGCCTGCCTGCGCTCGCTCGCCGGCCTGTGCCTGATGCTGGCCGCGCTGCCGGCCCTGTGCGTGGAGGTGCAGCGCATTGAGCCGGGCAACTGGTGGGTGGGCATGCGTTCCAACACGCTGCAGCTGATGGTGTACGGCGACGGCATCGCCCGCAGCACGCCGCGCATCGATCACCCGCAGGTACGGATCGCACAGGTTACCCGCACCGACAGCGCCAACCACCTGTTCATCGACCTGGTTCTTGGCCCGGACCTGGCGCCGGGTGGCATCAACATCGAGTTCCGCGAAGGTGATGCACGCAGGGTCGTGGCCTATCCGCTGCTGCAGCGCGAATCCGGCTCCGCTGATCGCCAGGGATTCGGGCCGGCCGACGCCATCCTCAACCTGATGCCGGACCGCTTCGCCAACGGAGACCCCAGCAATGACAGCGTCGCCGGCATGCTGGAGCAGGCCGATCGCAACGCCCCCAGCGGCCGCCACGGCGGCGACCTGCTGGGCATCGAGTCGCATCTGGACTACATCGCCGGCATGGGCTACACCCAGATCTGGGCCACGCCGGTGGTGGAAAACAACCAGCCCGGCGGCGCCTACCACGGCTACGCGGCCACCGATCTGTACCGCGTGGATCCGCGCCTGGGCAGCAACCAGGACTACCGCCGGCTGGTGGCCACGGCGCGCAGCAAGGGCATCGGCGTGATCCACGACATCGTGCCCAACCACATCGGCAGCGGACACCGCTGGATGCGCGACCGCCCTGCGGCCGACTGGATCAACCACGGCTTCAAGTTTTCGCCCACCAACCACGCGCGCAATTCGCTCACCGATCCGTATGCGGCGCAGGCCGACCGCGACGATTTCGTGACCGGCTGGTTCGTGCCCAGCATGCCCGACCTCAACCAGCGCAATCCGCTGCTGGCCACCTATCTGGTGCAGAACGCGATCTGGTGGATCGAGTATGCCGGCCTGTCCGGCTACCGGGTGGACACGGTGGGCTATTCGGATACCGCGTTCCTGGCCCAATGGAACCGGCGCATCCTGCAGGAGTATCCGAAGTTCAGCATCGTCGGCGAGGAGTGGAGCCTGAATCCGCTGGTGGTGGCGCGCTGGCAGCAGGGCAGCGTGTGGCCCGTCAACGCGCCGGGCATGCCCAACATGATGGATTTCCCGCTCAGTGAGACCCTGCGTACGGCGCTGGTCGCCGCGGGCGGGCACGGGGGCGGACTGGACGCGATGTATTCGCTGCTGGTCAACGACCCGCACTACCCCGACCCGCGCAAGCTGGTGCTGTTCGAGGGCAACCACGACATGTCGCGCCTGTACAGCGTGCTGGGCAACGACATGGACCTGTTCCGCATGGCCATGGTTTACCTGGCCACCGCGCCGCGCATCCCGCAGCTGTACTACGGCACCGAGGTGCTGATGGAAAGCCCCATCGAGCGTAACGACGCCGCGGCACGCCGCGGCTTCCCCGGCGGTTGGCCGGGCGATCCGGTCAACGCCTTCACCGGCCAGGGCCTGAGCGAGCGCCAGCGCCAGGCGCAGGCGCTGGTGCGCACGCTGTTGAACTGGCGCAAGGCCACGCCCGCGATCCATCAGGGAAAGATGCTGCACTACGCGCCGGTGGACGGTGTGTACGTGTACTTCCGCCATGACGACCAGCAGCGCTACATGGTAGTGCTGAACCAGAACAACGAAGCGGTGGACCTGGCGTTGGCCCGCTACGCCGAGGGCATCGCCGGCGCGCGCACGGCGCGCAGCGTGCTGGACGACACGCGCAGCGCAGTGGGCAGCACGCTGAAGGTGCCGGCGCGCGGCTCGCTGCTGCTCAGGCTGGAGTAGGCGGCCGCATCACCCCGCTCTATGCCTGCCAGGCAGCCTAGGCTTTGCCGCCGCTGCGTGCCGCCGCAATCCAGCCATACAGGTCGCGGAAGTCCGACAGCTGCCGGGCCTCTGCCGACGCACCGTCGAGCACGCGCTTGGCTTCCGCCAACTGCTGCATGCGTTCCTTCTCACCGGGTGCACGGGTCAGCGCGCTGACGTATAGCGCATATGCAAGATCACCCCGGAACGAGGTGCCTTTCGCGCCGTCCTCTTGCTGCTGCCGGTAATAGGCCAACGCGGGCGCCAGGGCCGTGCGTGCTTCTTCGCCGCGACCCTGCAGGGCGATGGCGTGCGCCAGCAGCGTGCTGCTGCGCGCCTCCAAGTCCCTGGGGTCAAAGTTTGTCGAGCGATCATCAGCAGGTATTGCCTGCCACTGCCGGATCATCGCCTCGGCTTCCACCGCGCGATCCAGCTGCAGCGCCGCCGTTGCGCCAATGCTCAGGTTGAAGCGCAGCACGTTCCGCATCATGCGCTGGGCACCTGCATTGTCAGTTGGCAGCGTGAGCTTGCCGAGTCGGTCCAGCTCCGCCCGGGCGATCGAAAGCGCGGCTTGCGGTTGGCCTTCGATCAGGCGCAGTCTTGCTTGGGTTCGTTGGTCAAAGTTGACCTGGATCTGGCGCCGAGGATCTTCCGCGGGGAATTTGGCAACGG
>JAJAZJ010000304.1 GCA_026785795.1 Pseudoxanthomonas sp. | reverse complement strand
GCTGAGCTGGCTGCCGCGCGGGGCGCGAATGACGCGGGACGGGTCGTGGCGGCTGGGCGGGGCGCGCGGGTCAGGCATGGCGGGGAGCCGATGTGGGGCGATGGGGGATTATCGCACTGGCCAGCGTGATGGCCCGGCCCGCCTTTTCCACTGCATAAGCGCCCACGAAAAAGCCCGGCACGGGGCCGGGCTTGATCGGGGTGACGCTTGTTTCAGGTCAGCGGATCGAAGGGTCCAGCCTGCGCAGCGCATCGGCCAGGTCCACCGCGCCGGTGCTGTTGATGTCTTCGCGGGTGTAGCTGCGGCCCGCTGCGTTGACGCACTTGCGGCCCTTGCTGTCGACGCGAATCACGCGTGAGCCGGTCTCGCGAAGACAGTTGCGGTCTTCGCCGAGATTCTGGGTGGCGGCATTTTCCAGCGCAGCGGCCTGCTCGACCGGTGTAGCCGGCGTGGCGACTTCCAGCTCGGCGGCGGACGCGGCAGGCACAGGCGCGGCGGTCTGTGCGGCGGCGGCGAAGGCCAAGCCTAGCAGTGCAGTAAACAGGGCGATGCGTTTCATGGGGTGGCTCCAGATAGTGCGTACGGACAATGTGCCAGTTAACCCCTGCCGCCGCACGGCCTGGAGCGCATTGATTCAGACCGTTGTCAGGTGGATGAACGTCGGGGGCCGCAACGCCGGCAGGTCACCGACATGCGCCCGCCACGTGAGTCTGCCAAGCTTGGGCTTTCCAACGCCAAACCATTCCCCATGCGCCTGCTGATTCCGAGGCCTGCGTGGCTGGCCGCCCTCCTGCTGCTGGCCGCCTGCGCCACGACCCAAACGCCGCCGCCAGAGGGCGCAAGCGCTGACGCCCTGCTGCTGGTGTCGATCGACGGGCTGCGCGCCGACCAGATCGGCAGCGGCGCCATGCCCACCGTGGACGCGCTGGCCCGCCAGGGGGTCCAGGCTGCGGCGATGATCCCGTCGTTCCCCACCCTGACCTTCCCCAGCCACTACACCCTGGTCACCGGCCTGCGCCCGGACCGGCACGGGATTGTCCACAACAACTTCGCCGATCCTGCGCTGGGCGTGTTCATGTCCAAACGGGACTCGGCCCGCGATGGCCGCTTCTGGGGCGGCGAACCGATCTGGAGCACGGCGGAGAAAGCCGGCATCCCCACCGCCACCATGTTCTGGCCCGGATCGGAAGCGGAAATCGCCGGCCAGCGTCCGCGCCACTGGCGACGCTACGACGGCAGCCTCAGTCCTGCGCAGCGGGTGCAGCAGGTGTTGGCCTGGCTGGACCTGCCGCAGGCCGAGCGCCCGCGGCTGTTGACCCTGTATTTCGACCAGTTCGACGTGGCCGCGCACGCCAAAGGCACCTTCTCGCCCGAGTCCATGGCCGCGCTGCGCGCGATTGATTACGCGCTGGCGCAGCTGCTGCAGGGGCTGGACGCGCGCGGACTGCGCCAGCACACGAACCTGCTGCTGGTATCGGACCACGGCATGGCCGACGTGCGGCGCGAAAACGTGAGCTTCCTGGACGACCGGCTGCCTGCCGTGGACTACGCGGTGAGCTGGCACGGGCAGATCGCCGGGGTCACGCCCCAGCCGGGCGCCGCGGCACGCGTGGAAAAGGCGCTGCTGGGCCGGCACGAACGCTATGCCTGCTGGCGCAAGGCCGAGCTGCCGGCACGCTGGCACTACGGCAGCAACCCGCGCATCCCGCCCATCGTGTGCCAGGCCGACACCGGCTGGCGGGTGCAGCTGCGCAGCCACCCGGTGCCGCCACTGCTCAAGGGCGAACACGGCTACGTGCCGGAAGACCCGCAGATGCACGGCGTATTCATCGCCAGCGGGCCGGCCTTCGCTACGCCTCGACGCATCCCGGCGTTCGACATCGTAGACCTGTATCCGCTGCTGGCGCGTCTGCTGGGCGTTACACCGCAGCCGAATGACGGCAATCCGGACACGCTGCTTCCGCTGCTGGACGCCAGTGAGGGTCCTGCCCGCTGAGCCATGCAGCGCGCTCCGTGCGCGCAGACGCGAGTGCTGCCGGCTAATCGACCAGCAGCCCGCGCATGGCCGCCCGATAGCCGGCCGCTATTTCATCCCGGCGCGCATGCCGTCCGTTGGCAACCACCTGCCTGCCGCCGACGTACACCGACTGCACTGCGCTGCGGTTGCCGCTGAAGATCCAGCGATCGACCGCATCGCTTGGCTGCACGCCGGCAAAGATTGGCGCAGCGGCATCCAGCAGCAGGTGATCGCCGCTGCCGTCCTGCCCGGTAGCCTGGCGTGCGCTGGCCAGCGCGCCGCGCAGCAGGGTTTCGCCCACGCTGGGCGAATCCGGGGTGACCGCGATATTGCGATGGCGGGTGGCCAGGCGCTGCCCGTATTCCAGCCAGCGCAGCTCTTCCACCGGCGAAACGGAAATATGTGAATCGGAACCGATGCCCCAAGCGCCGCCGGCCTGCAGGTAGTCGCGCAGCGGGAACAGCCCGTCGCCCAGGTTGGCCTCGGTGGTTGGGCAGATCGCCACGGTGGCGCCGCTGCGCGCGATCCCGTGGATTTCTTCCGCGGTCAGGTGGGTGGCGTGGACCAGGGTCCAGCGCGGCGAAAGCTCAAAGTGCTGCTGCAGCCATTCCACGGGACGCGCGCCGCGCAGCGAGAGGCAGTCCTGCACTTCGCCAATCTGCTCGGCAATGTGGATATGCACGGGCATCTGCTCCGGCAGCGCGGCCAGCACTTCGCGCATCGCCGCTTCGGGCACGGCGCGCAGGCTGTGGAACGCACAGCCGATGCGCAGCAGATCATTTTCTTCGGCGCGCAGCGCCTGCATCAGGCGCAGGAATGCGTCGACATCGTGGCCAAAGCGCTGCTGGCGCGCCGACAGCGCGCGGCCATCGAAGCCACCGGTCATGTACAGCACCGGCAGCAGGGTCATGCGGATGCCGCTGTCGCGCGCCGCGGCGATCAGCGCCTGCGACATCTGCGCCGGGTTGTCGTAGGTGCGGCCATCCGTTGCGTAGTGCAGGTAGTGGAACTCGCAGACCGTGGTGTAGCCGGCTTCCAGCATTTCCACGTACAGCTGGCGGGCCACGGCGTAGGTGCTGTCCAGGGTCATGCGCGCAGCGAAGCGGTACATGGTTTCGCGCCAGGTCCAGAAGCTGTCCTCGGGATGGGTCTGGCGCTCGGCCAGGCCGGCCATCGCCCGCTGGAAAGCGTGTGAATGCAGGTTGGCGATGCCCGGAACGCGCAATCCGTCTGTGGTCTGCACCAGCAGCGGACGGTTGGGGATGGAGCTCTGCGCGGGCTGTTGCATGCTGCGGCCGAAGTGCTGGGTGCGTTAGGCTACCGCGTCACCCCTGCCAAGACACGCCCATGAGCACGCTGACCTGGTCCCTGCTGGCCATTGCCGTCTTTCTGCTGGTGGCGTTCCTGTCCACGCGCGCAGTCCGGCATCGCCATCGCGAGAAAAAGACAGGCGATACGGGCACCAGCGTCCACGCCATCGACGGCGATTCGACCCGCGCTGGCAGCAAGCACCGCAAGGGCGATGGCGCAGATAGCGATGGCGGAGGCGACGGTGGCGGCGACTGAACCCCTCGCCACGCCCGCCTGGCACGGCCTGCTGCTCAACGCGAGGCTGGTCACCCTGGACAGCGACGCGGGCTATGGCCTGGTCGAGAACGGCGCGCTGGGCTGGCGTGATGGGCAGCTTTGTTATGTCGGCCCTGCCGCCGGCCTGCCCGCGGCACCCCAGCAACTCGCCGAACAGATCCATGATGCAGCCGGCGGCTGGGTGACGCCCGGCCTGGTGGACTGTCACACCCATGCGGTGTTTGCCGGTAACCGCGCCGGCGAATTCGAACAGCGCCTGCAGGGTGCCGACTACGAGGCGATTGCGCGCAGCGGTGGCGGCATCCTCTCCACGGTGCGCGCCACGCGGGCGGCCAGCGAGGACGCGCTGTTTGCCGAGTCGCTGCCGCGCGCGCGCGCGCTGCTGGCTGACGGGGTGACCACGCTGGAAATCAAGTCCGGCTACGGACTGGACTACGAAAACGAACGCAAGATGCTGCGGGTGGCCCGGCGCATTGGCGAAACGCTGGGCATCAGCGTGCGCACCACGTTCCTGGGCGCGCATGCGCTGCCGGCCGAGTTCGCAGGCCGCGCCGATGACTACGTGGACGCGGTCTGCAGCTGGCTGCCGCGCCTGCATGCCGAAGGCCTGGTGGACGCGGTGGACGCATTCTGCGAGCGCATCGGCTTCAGCAGCGCGCAAACGCGGCGGGTATTCGCAGCCGCGCGCGATCTGGGCCTGCCGGTGAAACTGCACGCCGACCAGCTGAGCGACGGCGACGGCGCGGCGCTGGTGGCCGAATTCGGCGGACTGTCGGCCGACCATGTGGAGCACACCTCAGAAGCCGGCGTGCGGGCGATGGGCGCCGCCGGCACCGTGGCGGTGCTGCTGCCCGGCGCCTTCCACTGCCTGCGCGAAACCACCCTGCCCCCGCTGCAGCTGTTCCGCGAACATGGCGTACCCATGGCCGTGGCCAGCGACTGCAACCCCGG
>JAJAZJ010000303.1 GCA_026785795.1 Pseudoxanthomonas sp. | reverse complement strand
GTGCCGGTGCCGGGGGCGGCGGCGGGGGCGGCGGTGCCACGACGACGGGACGCGGCGGCGGAGGCGGCGGCGCGACCACCATCGGCGCCGGCGCGGGCGGTGCGACATAAACAGGCGGCACGTAAGCCACTTGACGCTGCGCCTTCTGGCCGAAGTAATAGACCAGTCCCACAGACGCCATATCGATATGACCGCGGTTGCGCACCGGGTCGTTGATCCGGTAGCGTTCCAGTTCAGCACGGACCGACAACGCATCCGAAAAGGCGTACTGCAGACCGACGCCGAACTTGACGTTGGTGTCCTTTTCGTTGCGGCTGGTGGTGATCAGGGGAATCGCACCCGTGCGCGAGAAACTGCTCTTGGAGCGCGCATACGCAGCACCGACGCGGCCGAAGACCGAGAACCGCTCGGACACGGGAATGATGCCGACCAAGTCCAGGTTCAAGCCCTTGATGCGCAGATCGCCGTTGAAGGTGCCAGCCGGCGTGGTGTTGAGACGGTAGTCATAGCTGCCCAGATCGAAATATCCGCCTTCGATGGCGAAGTTACGGTTCAACTGGTAGCCGCCAAACAGCTTGTAGCCGCGGTCACGGTCGTCCTGCGAACCGGAATTGACGACCACGCCCGGGCCCACAAACGGGCTGATGTTGCGGGGGGTATCGAAGTCGGCGTCGGTGCGACCGATGTTTCCGCCAGCGTACCAGCCCAGCGGGTTGTCGGCCAAGGCACAAGCACTGCCAAGAACAGCGAAAGCGATCACGCTCAGTTTGCGCACAGTGGCGCAATGTTTGCTAGGAGTCACCAGTTTCTTCCTTGATGTTTTGAAATACGACTTAAGAGAGAACGCGGAGTATGGAACGAAGCCATCCGGCAGATGGGCAGGCGGGAGGGAGTTGGCGTAAAAAACAACACGCCTTTTCGGTAAAAAAACGTTTTTTACCTTGCTGAGCTTGGAGTCAACTTAGCTCAGCAGCGCCGTGAAGAGCTGCTGGCCCAACACCACTTCAGCGCCCGATTCAGCGCCCGATTCAGTGGCTCAGTGGCTGAGCCGGGTGCTCATGAAGTCCGCCGCCTTCTCGCTGTGCTGGCGGGCCAGCTTCATCTATTACTTGAAGCGGTAATGGTCTCGATTCAACACGGCCGCTATAGCCGAAACTTCGTCCGGAAACAATCGCAGGTTCAACTCTGTGTTGCATTGCTCGACCATCCCGCGCAAAAAGCCCGCTGTGTTGATCCTGCCCAACGGGCGGTACATCGCGGTCCCGTCGCCACCGACTTTGCTACGGTGGCATTCGACACACTTGTGTTCCTTGATCAACCGTTCGCCAAGCGCAAGATCCGAATCGCGGAACAACTCGACCGCGGGTTGCGCCGGAGCGAGCGAGGGCGCCAGCAACATTGCCGCCGACGCAAAGAGGATGTGCAAGACTCGCATGTGGCTCCTGTTCGTCTACGTTGCAGGATAGCGGCTGGCCGCCAGGGCGGCAAATGTTCCCTTCGCTCGATGCCGTCGTCAGGTCCATTGCTAGCGTCGCACCCACCAACTGGGGGCCGAAACGGCGGGTAAACTGTTGGCTTTCCCGCCGGCCTCCCGTCCACATCTGCCGGCGATTTCCGTAGTGATCCCCGCCATGCAATCCCAAGATCCCTCCACGCTCGCCAACTTCGTCGTCCTCGGCGGCCTCGTTGTGGGGCTGGTGCTTGGCGTCGTCGGTCAGGCCACGCGGTTCTGCATCCGGGGTGCGATCTCTGACTGGGTGATCTTCCGCGGCCCGGCGCGGCTGGTTTCGTGGCTATTGGCCGTCGGGGTCGGCGCTGTCTGCGTGCAGGGCCTGATCAGCACTGGACTGCTGGACGCAACCCGCACCGTGGCATGGTCCGATCGCCTGGTCTGGCTTTCGTACCTGGTGGGTGGACTGCTGTTCGGCTACGGAATGATCCTGAGCGGCGGCTGCCCGCAACGGTGCCTGGTGAAGGCCGGCGCCGGCAGCCTCAAGGCAGCCGTGGCCCTGGTGGTCCTCGCCATCGTTGCCTTGATGACGCTACGCGGAGCCTTTGCTGGCGTCCGTGCCCAATATCTCGATAGCGTCGCGTGGACCCTTGCGGGGCCACAGGACGTGGGCGGGATCCTTTCGCGCACCTTCGGTGTCGACGCCGCCTCGCTCCGCTGGACCTTGAGCCTCTTGCTGCTGGCGGCGGTTGTCGCGTTCGCATGGCGCGTCCGCCGCTCGCTGGATGTTGCGCACTGGGTGGGCGGGGTTGCCGTGGGCCTGCTGCTAGCTGCTGCCTTCTTCCTGACCGGCAGCGTCGGCTTCCTGCCCGAACATCCGCAGACGCTGGAGCCGACGTGGCTCGGCACCCAGTCCCGCCGGCCCGAAGGCCTCTCTTTCTCGGCGCCGCTGGCCGGTGCGCTGGACCTGCTCACGATGTGGTCCGACCGGGCGACGGTCGCCACCTTCGGCGTGACCCTGATGCTGGGGGTTCTGGTCGGCAGCCACCTCAGCGCGCGCCTGCGGGGCGAATTCAAACTGGAATCGTTCACGACGCCGAAGGATCTGGCTTCGCATGCCGCTGGCGCCGCGCTGATGGGGTTCGGCGGCGTCACGGCCCTCGGCTGCTCGGTGGGCAACGGCGTCACGGGGCTGGCACTGCTGTCGGTCGGGTCCGGCCTGGCCGTCGCGGGCATCGTGGTCGGCGCCTGCCTGGCACTGAAGGTCGAGGGTCGCGCCGAAAGCGTGCCGGCCGGCAGCAGTCCGGTGCTCCCCGCCGCCAGCCACGGCTGATTGCGCTCAGGGAGCAGCAAGCTCCAGATCGTCGGCGATCGAGGCGATGCCCGCCTTGGCGCAGATATCGTCAGCCTCGCCCCCTGGGGCCCCGGACACGCCGATGGCTCCGATGGTGCTCCCCGCCGCCTGGATTCCCCTGCCCCCGCCAATCGCCACGGCACGCGCCACGTGGCGGATCCCCGAGGCCTCTTGGCCCGGCTGCGTCAGGCGTGCCAGCGCGAGTGTGTCCAGCTTGAAGGTCAGG
>JAJAZJ010000302.1 GCA_026785795.1 Pseudoxanthomonas sp. | reverse complement strand
CAGCACCAGGTCCGGCTTGAAGCGGGCGATCGCCTGCAGCACGCCGTCGGGCAGCATTTCCACTTCGGCCAGCATGCCGGCACCGTGCAGCACGCTCTGGGCGAACAGGGCCTGGCCGCGGTCGTCCTCAACGATCAGGATCCGGTAGGGCGCGTCTTCCTTGCCCTGCTTGGAAGCGGGCTCGGCGTCCGCACTGGTTGGATGAGCGCTGGCGCTGGCAGGGTCAGAGGGTTCAGGCATGGCGGCGCTGGCGGCGGCAGGTACCGCAGGCGCGTCCTCGACCCAGCGGCGCCAGTAGCGCGGCGGCGGGGTTTCGGCACGCATGCGCGAGCGGGCTGGCTCGTCCTGCGGGCGGGAGGTCGGTTCAATCGAAGACATCAGGCTTCCCCAAGCTTGTGCTCCATTATGCGACGAAGTTCACGGCCTTGTGGAAACCGTGCGTGGCCAGGCTCATTCCCGGGGCGTGGGTGATGGCTGTGGCGGCTGCATCAGGCTGCGGATGCCCCTCGACAGCTTGCGCCACGTCCACCATACCAGCAGCGCCAGCCCCAGGCTGACCCCGAGCACCAGCACCAGGGCCAACACCGGGTTGGCCAACGCCAGGGCCATGCCGCCCACCACCACGGCGTCCTCGGTGATCGAGGCGGTCATGTTGCTGACCGGCTCCGGCGAGGTGTTCATCAAGGCGCGCGAGCCGCTCTTGAGCAGATGGCTGGTGAGCGCAATGCCGCCGCCAGCGGCCAAGGCTACCCCGTTGAGCTGGCCATCGGGCGACAGCGTGGCCGCGGCGAGGAACGCGCCGGCCGGCACTCGCGCCAGGGTGTGCAGCAGGTCCCAGCCCGAATCCACGCCAGGAATCTTGTCGGCGAAAAACTCAGCGATGGCCAGCGCCCCGGCGGTACCCAGGACCCACCACGACTGGGTGACCTGCAGCGCCGGCGGCAAGTCCAGCCAACCCAGCACGCCGGCCAGCCCCAGCCCGAACACGGTCAGATAGACGCGTATCCCGGCCATCCATGCCAACAGGATTCCGATTACGAAAAGATGTGCTTCGGTCATGACCCGGATTCGCCTAGACTGGAAAAGCTTTAACGACGGCAACAGGGGGCCGTTTACCTGCCGCCGAGTATAAGGTCGGACCGGGTCCGGACCGCACCGTGCGGGCCTGCGTAGCCCACATTGCCCGAGTCGCGGGCAGGCGGGATCTGCGTTTCCTTTCCCCTGGAACCCCTGCATGCCCGATCTGTCACCTCACTTCCAGATCGTCCCGCGCCGCGCGCCGCGGCGATGGCCGTGGCTGCTGGGCGGTGTGCTCTGGCTGCTGTCACTGGCCGCGGCCTGGCACTGGTCAGCCCGCAGCGCAGCGCCGATCCTGCCGGTCCTGAGCCAGCGCGCGCAGCAGGCGGAGCAGCAGCTGGCCGCGCAGCGCGCGCGCCTGCAGGAGCTGAGCCAGCGCGAAACCACCCTGTCCCGTTCGGACCAGATCAGCCGCAACGCCAACGGCGACCTGCAGAACACGCTGGCCGAGCGTGACGAGGAAATTGCTGCGCTGCGCGCCGACATCGCCTTCTACGAGCGGCTGGTGGGTCCCACCCAGCAGCGCAAGGGCCTGAACGTGTTCTCGTCGGAATTCGTGGCTGCGGCCGACAACGCGTGGCAGTACCAGATCGTGCTGACCCAGAACCTCAACCGCGGCGCGATCAGCGAGGGACGCATGCATTTCGTGATTGAAGGCGTGCGCGACGGCAAGCTGGCCAGCGCGGACTGGGGCCAGCTGCACCAGCAGCCCGGCGCGACCGGCCAGGCTTACTCGTTCCGCTATTTCCAGACCCTGGAGGGCCAGGTCATGCTGCCCCCCGACTTCACCCCGCAGCGCGTGCGCGTGGTGCTGAAGGGGCAAGACATTGCGGTGGAACAATCCTTCGACTGGAAAGCCGCCGCCACCTGAGCCAGTCCGTTACCTCATTCCCCTACACCCCCGGAGTCCTGCATGTTCAAGAACAAAACCACCTACCACGATGGCCAGGCCATCGACACCCTGATTGGTGCCCACGTGACCCTGCACGGCAACCTGGTCTTCAGCGGCGGCCTTTACGTGGAGGGCCGCATCCACGGCAAGGTGATCGCCGAGGAGGGCAGCAAGGCGGTACTGACCCTGGCCGAACACGGCCACATCGAGGGCGAGGTGCATGTCCCGGTGGTGGTGATCCACGGCGAACTGCATGGCGACGTGCATGCCTCCGAGCGCGTGGAGCTGGCCGCGCGCGCACGGGTACTGGGCAACGTGCACTACCGGGTGGTGGAAATGCGTGCCGGCGCCACCCTGACCGGGCGCCTGATCCATGCCGATGCCGAAGCCGGCACCTCCAGCGTGAAGCCCCTCGCGGTCGCCAGCGGCTGATCCCTGGGCGCCACGGCGTCGTTCAGAGGCCGCATGGGCGGCAGGCGGTATCCTGAGGCATGCTTGATCGTCCCGCCCCCACCCCGTCGCTTCCGCCGCTGACGCGCGCGGCCCGCCGCGGCCTGGTCCTGGCCGCCGTGATGGTGTTGCTGGCCGTGGTCTTGGGCTCCTGGGGGCTATGGCAGGCGGTTGGCCAGGGCAGCGGCGACGACCAGCCCACCCCGGCCCAGCTGCAGGCGCTGCAGGGTCGCCTGGACGCCATGGAGCAGCGCAACGCCACCCTGGCCCGTTCCGACCAGATCAGCCGCGACGCCAATCGTGACCTGCAGGGCGCACTGGCCGAACGCGACGAGGAAGTCTCCGGCCTGCGCGCCGACGTGGCTTTCTATGAGCGCTTCGTCGGTGCGACCGCACAGCGGCGCGGCCTGGCGGTGCATGAGCTGCAGCTGCAGGCGCAGACCGACGAGGCCTGGCGCTTCACCGCCACGCTCACCCAGAACATCAATCGCGGTGCGGTCAATGCGGGCCAGCTGATGCTTTCGGTGGAGGGCACCCGGGACGGCAAGCTGCAGAAACTGGGCTGGCAAGCGCTGCGTCAGCCGGGTGCACCGGGCATTCCATATTCCTTCAAGTACTTCCAGCAGGTGGAGGGCGACCTGGTGCTGCCGGCCGGATTCAAGCCGGTGCGGGTGGTTGCGCGCCTGGTGCCTAAAAGCGGCCCGGCGGTCGAGCAGTCGTTTGCGTGGAAAGATGCCGTGGTCGGCGCAGCAGAGGCCGGCGCTTGAACGCGGCCGCCGCTGGCCCCATGCTTGAACCCATGAGTACGCTCGTTCCCTTGCCAAGCACCCCCCGGCCCGGCAGCAATCCGGCCCCGGACTACCATTCGTTGGACCGGCCGCTGAACTTCACCGGCGCGGCCGCGGCCAAGGTGCGCGAGCTGATCCAGGAAGAAGGCAATGCGGCGCTGTCGCT